>NZ_JBHXKA010000053.1:0-52987 GCF_042722885.1 Streptomyces sp. NPDC058401 | reverse complement strand
GCGTTTGAGGCGCGGGGTCTGGGGCGGAGCCCCAGGGGGTCCGGGCGCAGCCCGGAGCTCCTCCTCCAGCCCGTCCGGCGTTTGACCGGGGTCCGGGCAGCGCCCGGGGAACGGTGGAAGGGCGGGTAGGGGAACTCCGCCCGCGCAGCGGAATGGGTCGAGGCAGGGGCTCCGCCCCGCGCAGCGGCAAGGGGGGTGTGGTGGCGCCGCCTCGGGCAGTGGTGAGGGGGGTGGCCGGGGGCTTTGCCTCGCGCAGCGGTGCGGGTTGCTGCGGGGGCTTCGCCTCGGGGCGTGGCGAGTGGGGGCTGCGGGGGCTCCGCCCCGTGCAGCGGGGTGGGGGCGGAGTAGGGTGCGGGGGTCGGTGGGTCGTTGGGGCTGCCGGGGTGGGAGGAGCTGGCATGGCGGGTTGGACGGCTGGCCGGATTCCGGATCAGAGTGGGCGCGCTGCCGTCGTCACCGGAGGCAACAGCGGGATCGGCTACGCCGCCGCCAGGGAACTCGCACGCCGCGGCGCCTCGGTGGTGCTGGCCTGCCGGAGCGCCGCCCGGGGGCGGGCCGCGGAGGTCGCGCTGCGGGGGGAAGTGCCCGGTGCCGAGGTGGAGTTCATGGAGCTCGACCTCGCCGATCTGGGCTCCGTGCGGGAGTTCGCAGCCGCGTACGGGCGGCGGAGCGGCACCCTTGATCTCCTCGTGAACAACGCCGGTGTGATGGCGCTGCCTTACGGCCGCACCGCCGACGGGTTCGAGACGCAGTTCGGGGTCAACCACCTCGGGCACTTCGCCCTCACCGGACTCCTGCTGCCCCGGCTGCTCGACGCCCCGCCCGGCGCGCGGATCGTCAACCTCTCCAGCAGCTTCCACGTCCTGGGGGACGTGGCCCACGACGACCTGAACAGCGAGCGGGACTACCGCCGTTGGATCGCCTACGGACGCTCCAAGAGCGCGAACCTGCTCTTCACCCACGAGCTCGCCCGCCGCCTTGCGGCCGCCGGTTCCGGGATCGTCGCGGCCGCGGCCCACCCCGGCTACGCCGCGACCAACCTGCACGTGGGGGCGACCCCGCAGGCGGGTACCACCTTCACCTCGCGGTTCACCGCCGCCGCCACCGCACTCGGGAACGCGATCGGCAACACCGTCATCGCCCAGTCCGCCGCCTCCGGCGCGCTGCCCACCCTGTACGCGGCCACCGCGCCCGGGGTCCGGTCCGACGAGTTCATCGGGCCGCGGCTCGGCTGGCGCGGTGCGCCCGTCCGTTCCCGGCGGGCGAAATGGACCCTGGACGACAAGTCCGGCGAACGGCTCTGGGGTGCCTCCGAAAAGCTCACCGGAGTCTCGTACACATCTCTATCGCGCTGAATCCCCGGCGGCTAACTTGCTACTCGCCAGTCACTTCAGGCTGAGTTCGGAGTTCTGAGCTCGGAGTTCCGAGTTGCGTCACGCCGCATCCCCTGGGAGAGCCATGCGCAGATCCGCCCTGCCCGTGCCCTTGTTGTTCCCGATGCTCGTCGCCCTGGCCGCGGCCCTCGCCGCGGCGCTCGTCGCCACCCTGCTCACCGCCCCGACGGCGCGGGCCGCGGCCGCCGTGGACGGTACCGTCCGGGCGGAGCGGCGTACGCCGGTCGTTCTCGTCCACGGTTTCGGGGACACCGCGGCCTCCCTCGACGGGCTGGAGGACCATCTGCACGCGCAGGGGTGGCTGTCGAGCGACCTCGCCGAATTCGGCTACGACTGGGCCGCCACCAACGACGCCAACGCCGCCCGCTTCGGCGCCTTCCTCACCGAACGGTTCGGCAGCCGCCCCGTCGACGTGGTCGCGCACAGCATGGGCTCGCTGCTGACGCGCAAGTACCTGAAGGACGGCGGGAGTTCGCGGGTCCGGGCCTGGGTCTCGCTCGGCGGGCCCAACCACGGGGCGGGGGACGCGGCGCCCTGCGGCCCCTTCGCCACCTTCTGCGACATCCACGCCGCCTCGCTCGCCGACATGACCCCCGGCAGCCCCTTCCTGAACTCCCTCAACGCGGGCGACGAAACCCCGGGCGCCACCCGCTACACCACCATCAGCTCCACCTGCGACCAGCAGATCCCGCCCGGCGACAGCCGCGCCCCGCGCTCCACCGAGCTGGCGGGAGCCGTCAACCACGTGCTGCCGGTGGGGGACAGCGGCTGCCCCTCGCACTACGGGCTGCTCGGCAACGACTGGGTGCGCCGGCAGATCGTCGCCGAGTTCTCCAAGGACCCGGTGAGTGAAGTGGAGCTGAAGACGGGGCCGTTCAGGATCACCGTCGACTCGGCCCGGTTCACCTCCACCGGCGAGAGCGGGCCCGAGCTCTACGACGGCCTCACCCTCACCACCGAGGGGACCGCCCGCTCCCTCTGGCACCGCGACCGGTCCGGCGCCACCGCCTTCCCGGACCACGACCCGTGGTTCGGGCTCGACGATCCTGCCCGGAGCCAGGTCTTCAGCGGCCGGGCGACCGTCACCGCCTACCTCACCGACGCCGACTACAGTGCCGGGAACAACGACGACGTGATGGCCGCCGGCCGCGTCCACTGGGATCCGGCGCTCGGCTTCGGCCGGTTCACCGCCCGGATGTCCGGTGTGGACGGCGGCGAGGTCTCCGTCACCTACACCGTCACCCCGGTGCAGGGCGTTCCCGCCTGCCGGGTCCGCGTGGACCAGGCGGAGCTGACCTACTTCGACGACGGCACGACCCGCCCCGCGCTCTACGGGGACATTGCGGTCCGGACCGGCGACGGTGCGCGCACCGCCGTGTGGTCGCGCTCCGGCTCCGACCCGTCGACCTTCCCCAACCAGGGCAACCGCACCGACCCGGACCCGTACTTCTACCAGCGCGTCGGCTCGGGGACCACGTACGGACCCGGACCGTTCGAGATCGGCGTCTTCCTCTGGGACTACGACGCCTCCTCGGCCGACGACCTGGTCGCCCGGGGCACCATGGCCTGGGATCCGTACACCGACCGGCCGGGGACCCGTACGAGCGAGTTCCGCGGGGACGACGGCGGGCACGTGAAGGTCACCTGGACCGTTCTCTGCCCCTGATCCGGCGGGGGTCCGGACGGGGGGACGGGCGATGGTCCGGGTGACGGTCCGGACGGGGGCGCGCCCCGATATGAGCCCGTCCGCCCCCGTCTGCCTCCGGGCGCCCCGTCCGGGCCCTGACCAGGCCGCCCCGTCGGCACCCACACTCGGCGGCATGGACGACGACGCAACGGACAACCACCTACGTACCACCGGCCCGCACGCCGAGGAGCACAGCGAAGACCGCTCCGAGGACCGCGCCGGGGACCATGCCGTGGTCCTCGGCGCGGGCATGGCCGGACTGCTGGCCGCGCGCGTGCTCGCGATGCGGTTCTCCCGGGTCACCGTGCTCGAGCGGGACGAACTGCCGCAGGAAGGGCCGGTGTTCAGAGCCGGTATACCCCAGTCCCGGCACACGCACGTCCTGTGGGCGCGGGGCGTGGAGCTGATCGAGCTGATGCTGCCGGGCATCACCGGCAAGCTGCTGGCCGCGGGGGCGACCCTCCTCGACACGCCGCGCGACTTCCTCTGGCTGAGCCCCGCCGACTGGTTCGGGCCGGTGCCGGGAGCCAGGGTGCTCCTCGCGAGCAGGGAGCTGCTCGACTCGACGGTGCGCCGGGAGGTACTGCGCAACCCCCGGGTGCGGATCCGGGGCGGTGCGACGGCCGCCGGACTCGTCGCCGGGCCGGACGGCCGCACGGTGACCGGTGTGCGGCTGCGCGACGGCGAGCGGCTGGCCGCACGCCTGGTCGTCGATGCGACCGGCCGTACCTCGAAGGCGCCCGCCTGGCTCACCGAGATCGGCCACCCGGCGCCCGCGGTCACCCGCTACGACTCCCATCTCGGGTACACCAGCCGCTACTTCGCGATCCCGGACGATCCTGCCCGCAGTTGGCAGGGCGTGTACGTCCAGGGCCGGCCGGACCTGCCGCGCGGCGGGGTGCTGATGCCGCTGGAGGGCAACCGCTGGCTGGTGACCCTCGTCGGGAACGGCGAACATGCCCCGCCCGTCCGGGAGGAGGAGTTCCTGCCCTTCGCGCGGAGCCTGCGCAGCCCGGCCCTGTACGACGCCATCCGGGACGCGATCCCGCTGTCCGCGCCCACCGCCTTCCGGAACACGGCGAACGAATGGCGCCACTACGAGCGCCTGGAGCGCTGGCCGGCCGGCTTCCTGGTCCTCGGCGACGCCAACTGCCGTTTCAACCCCGTGTACGGGCACGGGATGACGGTCGCCGCGCTCGCCGCGGAGGCCCTGGCCAAGGAGATCCGCACCCTGGACCCGGAGCGGATCGCCGCGGCCTCCCGCCGGATCCAGCGCCGGACCGGTGCGGTGGCCGCCGTCCCCTGGCAGATCGCCACCAGCGAGGACCTGCGGTACGCGGTGACGGAGGGGCCGCCGCCGGACCGGGCCACGCGGATCCTGCAGCGCTACATGTCCCGGGTGATGGCGGGAGCCAACGTCGACCGGACGATCGCCGCCCGCTTCTTCGGGGTGCTGTCGCTGACCCGCCCGCCGGGCACCCTTTTGGACCCCGTCACGATGGTCCGCGTCCTGTCCAAGCGGCACCTCCCGGCCGATCCGGACACCACCGCCTACCCGCCGCACCACCGCGCACCCGCGGAGCGGGGGGCACGCCGCACCGCCTGAGCGGCCCGGGCCGCATGGGCCGCCTAGGATCCTCCCGTGATCGCCGAGATGCAGTGCGTGGTGCTGGACTGTCCCGACCCGGCGGCACTGGCCGGGTTCTACCAGTGCCTCACGGGCGGTGAGGTCAACCGTCCCGACCGGCGCTGGGCGACCGATGAGACCTGGGCGACCCTGCACCTGCCGGCCGGTGCGGTCCTCGCCTTCCAGTACGCCGAGGACCACCGGCCGCCCCGCTGGCCGGACCCGGCCCGGCCCCAGCAGCTCCACCTGGACTTCGCCGTCGCGGACCTGGAGGCGGCCCACGCGCAGGTGCTGGCCTGCGGCGGCACCCTGCTGGACGGGGACCGGGAGGGCGAGGGCTGGCGGGTCTACGCCGATCCGGCCGGGCACCCGTTCTGCCTGGTGCGCCACTGACCGGCGGCCCCCGCCGACCCCCTGCTGCCGTTCGGCTCCGTCAGGTCACTTCGACGGGGTGAGCTGTACCGTCGTCAGGGCCCCGCCCGCGGCCTCCTTCACCACCGTGAGCCGGGTCCCGGTGTCCGGGACCTTGACCCCGAGCTGCGGCAGCTGCGCGTTCCAGTACGTCCCGTGGCGGTCGTCGAAGACGGGTACGCCGCTGCGGGCCGGGATCACGGTCGGGACGCCCGCCTTGTGCAGGACGATGCGGTCGCTCCTCCCGAGGGAGAAGGGGGCGTCGAAGGTCTGCGCACGCGCGTTGAGCAGGGTGCCGTCCGTGTGGGTCAGCGGCTCCGGGCGGGAGTCGACGGGCAGCAGCATGCCGCCGCCGGGGTGCGCCTTGGTGGTGTTGTCGCTGTACGCGGTGTCCCAGAGCCAGACCAGCACGCCCTGCTGGTACGGGTAGAACTCCACCTTGTCGCCCGTGAAGCCGAAGTTGTACGGGCCCGTCCGCAGCAGGCTGCCGTAGCCGGTGTAGCGGCGGTTCTCCACGAAGTACGCCCGCGGGTGCTGCTCGCTGCCCGTACGGCCCTCCGTACGGGACCACTTGACCGCGGTCCAGCCGTTCGCGCCCTGCTCCGCGCCGTCGCGCAGCAGCACCCGGCCGTCGTCGCCCGCCGTGACGCGGATGTCGTCGAAGGTGACGCCCTTGCCGTGCGTATTGCTGTCGGAGGTGACCCGAAGCCTCAACTGGACCCGCTTGCCGTCGAAGTGGGTCAGTGGGATCGAGAGCTGCGTCCAGCCCGCGGAGGTGCCGGAGATGCCCTTCGCCCCGATCGGCGCCGCGTCCACCGTGCCCGGCAGCGCCGTCCAGGCGGCTCCGCCGTCCGTGGAGGCCTCCACCGTCAGGTAGTCGAAGTCCTGCTCGATGTCGTACCAGACCCGCGCGTCCAGGCGGGCCGGTGTCCCGGCGGCGATCCCCGAGAGGTCCACGGTCCGCGACAGGGTGTTGTCCATGAAGTCGCCGGTGCCGCTCCACCACTGGCTGCCGCCCTCGTACGGGTCGGCCAGCTCGGTCGTGGTCACCGACGGCGGCAGGTGCACCAACAGGGCCTGCGGGTCCTCGGTGTTGTAGCCGGACACCCCGAGCGTGGCCCGCGTGGTGCGGCCCGCATCGGCCTCCGTGTACTGGAGCCAGCCCAGTTGCAGCTTGCTCCAGGGGTCGAGGTCGCCCGGGAACTCGCCCGTGGAATTGCGGCCCTTGCCCAGGTAGGACGCCGAGGACATCAGCGACCAGAAGTTGACGCTGTTGTCCCCGTCCGAGCTGTACAGGTCCGGCAGGCCCAGGTCGTGCCCGAACTCGTGCGCGAAGAGGCCCGCGCCGCTGTTCTCCCCGCCGGTCAGGTAGTCCCCGGCCC
Source organism: Streptomyces sp. NPDC058401 (assembly GCF_042722885.1). Lineage (NCBI taxonomy): Bacteria > Bacillati > Actinomycetota > Actinomycetes > Kitasatosporales > Streptomycetaceae > Streptomyces > Streptomyces sp. NPDC058401. The sequence continues at coordinate 46,486 of NZ_JBHXKA010000053.1, read as the reverse complement.
AGATGCCGGTGTCGCCGACGGGGGTGCCGCCCGCCTTGTTGCCGGCCGGGCCCGCGCTGCCGGCCTGGTTCCAGTAGGCGAACCAGCGGTGCGCCCACACGGCGTCCTTGCCCTGCGTGCCGCCGCCCCAGGTGCCGTCCTTGCCCGCGTGGACGACGACGAGGTGGTCGAGGTAGCCGTCCGGCTCGTCGAAGTTGCCGTCGTGGTCGGCGTCGTAGCGGTCCCACACGTCGTACTCGGCGAGCTGCGCCTTGATCTGTTCGGCCGTACGGCCCTTCGCGCGTTCGGAGCGGTACCAGGAATCGGTGGCGTCCCGGATCATGTCCCAGTTGCTCCGGCACTGGCCGGACTCGGAGCAGTTGTCGGTGCCGTAACGGGCTTCGTTCCAGGGGAGTTTGACCCAGTCGGTCACCATGCCGTCCATGTCGTACCGGCCGGAGGACTGGAGCCGGTAGTAGGAGCGCAGGGACGCCGACTGCGGGTCGGTGGAGAAGAACTGCTTCTGGTAGAAGGACCGGTCGAAGTCCTTGCGCCACAGGGTGTGGTTGTCGTCCGCGGCCGGCTTGCCGATCGTGTTGTGCGCCGGGCCCGGGGTGCCGCCGAAGCGCGGCTTTCCCTCGAACTCCGTGGTGTTGTCGACCTGGTCGCCGAACTCGGCCAGGATCACGAAGACCTTGTCCTTGCGCTCCTGGGCCAGCTCGACGTACCGCTTGCCGATCTTGGCCTGGCGCGGGAGCCTGCCGTCGGCCCCTGCGCGCAGGCCGTCGGGGCGGCCCGCGGCCACCTCTTCGAGGGCCTGGCGGCGCAGGGCCTGCCGCTGGAGTTCGAGGGGGGCGGGCGGCGGAGCGGCCCGGTCGGGCTGCTGCCCGGCGGGCGCCGGCGCCGGGGTCGGGGGTGCGGTGGCGGCGAGCGCGGGGGCGGCGAGGAGGGCGAGTGATATCGCCGCTCCCACCGCAGCGAGTCTGCGCAAGATGGCTGGCCTTTCTGGGAGTTCCGGTCGGTCGGGTTGGCCGGAGCGGGAGTAATATTTCACATGTGACAGATGATTGATAGGTGTGGGAAGAGGGGAGGAGCGCAAGGCGGGAGGGCGGCCGGGACCTGCTCCCTGACCCCTCCGAACGCGACGGCCCCGCCGAACTCGACGTTCCGAGGGCCCCGTTCACCGCGCGGCGCTATCGTGCCCAGCGGGGGCGACGGTGCGAGGGGGCGGAACCGCGATGCGATTTCTGTTTGTGCACGGCACGGGGGTGCGGCGCGAGCGCCACGACATGCTCTTCGCCCTGGTCCGGGACCGGCTGACCGCCCGGTTCCCCGGGGCCTGCGTCGACTCCTGCTTCTGGGGGGAGCGGTTCGGGGCCACCCTCAGCGCCCAGGGGCGCTCGGTGCCCGGACTGGGCGCCGACGGCGCGGCCCCCGGCGCGGACGAGGAGGAGATCGCCGAGTGGGGGCTGCTGATCGCCGACCCGCTCTGCGAGCTGCGGGTCCTGGCGGAAGCGGGCTGGGACACCGGCGCCGGTGTCCTCCCCGACGAGGACCCCGGCGATCCCTACGCGGACGGCTTCGCCATGCCCGGCGTGCAGTCCGCGGGAGACCGCGTGCTGGACCTGCTCGCCGCACTCCCCGGCCTCCCCGACGGCGGCGAACAGGCCGCGCTGCTGCACGGCACCGGCCTCGCCGCCGGATTCCCCGCCGCCCTGGAGACCGTCTCCCGCTCCGCCGAGGCCGCCCGCGCCGGGAGCCGGGCCACCGGCGAGACGCAGGCCCGGGAGCTGGCCAAGGCCCTGGCCCGCGCGGTGACCGCCGCCGCGCTCGGCTCGGCCGGAGCCGAGGCCGACTGCACCGGAACCGAACGCGACCGCCTGGTCGAGCTGATCACCGCCCGCCTCGGCGGCGACGCCCGGGTCCCCGGCGCCCGCGCCGCCGCCGTCCTCGGCCGGCTCGCGATGCGCGTCACCACCCAGCCACTGCTCAACGCCTGGCGCGGCTCCCTCACCGTCGGGGCCACCCCCGCCCTCGGCGACATCCTGCGCTACCAGGCCCGCGGCGCCGACCTCCGCGCGTTCCTGCACGAGCGGATCACCGCCGATCCCGGACCGACCGTCCTCATCGGCCACAGCCTCGGCGGCATCGCCCTGGTGGACCTCCTCGCCCTCGCGGCCGCCCGCGGCGAGCCGGTGCCCGGGGTCGAACTGCTCGTCACCGTCGGCTCGCAGGCCCCCTTCCTCTACGAACTCGGCGCCCTGGCAGGGGTGGTGCCGGGCACCAAGCTCCCGTACGCCTTCCCGCGCTGGCTCAACGTCTACGACCGCCAGGACGTGCTCTCCTACCTCGCCGAGCCCGTCTTCCCCGGCGACCCGCGCGTCACCGACCAGGAGATCGGCAGCCGCCAGCCCTTCCCGGCCTGCCACAGCGCCTACTGGAAACAGGACTCCCTCTACGCACGCATCGAACAGGCGGTGACCGAAGCGGAGATCGGGTGAACCCCCTCGGCCTCCCGCCCTCCGAGCTGGGGCCGCGCACCTTCGCGCTCGTCGCCGGGGTCGAGAAGTACGAGATCAGCCGCCACTGGAACCTGCGCGGCCCGGCCCGCGACGCCCTGCGCTTCGCCCGCTGGCTGACCGGACCGGGAGGGGTACCGCCGGGCCACGTACGGCTGTTGCTGTCCCCGCTCGACGACCCGGACTCCCTCGACTGGTCGGCCTCCGCCGGTCTGGAAGCCCTGCGCGGTACGCACCGCCCGGCGACCGAGGCCAACACGAAAACGGTGCTCTTCAGCGAACTCCCCGCATGCGACGGAGATTTACTCGTGATCTTCTGGGCCGGACACGGCTACACGGAACCGCTCCGCGGTGACCTGATGCTGCCCTCCGCGGACGCCCGGCCCGGCCAGATCCTCCACCTCAACCTCGACTCCGCGCTGCGCTGGTGGCGCACCAGCCTGGTCAGGCGCGAGATCTTCCGCCACCAGGCCGCCCTGGTGGACGCCTGCCGGGTCGACGCGCCCCGCGAGGCCCGGTGGAACTTCGGGGCCAACGACTACGGCGGCGGCGCCACCGTCCCGGGGCGGCGCCAGTTCCGCCTGTACGCCTCCCGCGAGGGCGAGGCGGCGAAGAACGACGCCGAGCGCGGCGCCGGCCGCTTCACCGAGGAACTCCTCGCCGAACTCGGCGAACGCCCGGTGCGCGAGGCCGTCTCCGGTCTCGCCGACACCGCCCGCTCCATCCACCGGACCTTCCTGGACCTGCGCGAACGCGGCGAGGGCTGGCAGCTCCCGCAGTTCGTCGTGGACCGCAACTGGGACGCCTCCTCCTTCCTCGACGACGACGTCCCCGGACTGGCGCCGCCGGCCGCGGGCCGCCTCGACCAGAGCGCCTGGGACGGGCTCGGCGAGCTCTTCGCGGACCGCGACCTGCCGCGCTGCGCCCACGAGGCGTACCTGTGGGCGTTCAAGGCGGCCGGCTGCGCGGCCCCCGCCCGGGGCGGCCTGCCCGGCGACAGCCTGCTGGAGGTGGTCCAGGACCTCGACGAACGCCACGGCGGGCCGGGCGGCATGCCGCTCGCGGTGCCCTTCGTACGGTTCCTCGGGGAACAGGGCGCGGCGGGCGACGAGCGCTGGGCGGTCCGGGCGCGCGACTGGGTGCGCGCCACCCGCGAGCGCCTCGGCCTGCCCGCGCTGCCGCCCCCGCCCCCGCCCCCGCGCAGGACGGCCCTGCACGTGCGGCTGGAGACGCCGCCGGGCGGCGAGGACGGTTTCCTCGCCCGGATGTGGCTGCGCCGGGAGGCGACCGAACACATATGGGAATCGGAGGGGGAGCCGGTCCGGCTGGACGCGGTACGGAACGCAGTCGTACGGCAACTGGCACTCGCGGCGAAGGCGTTGGGAGCCGAGGCGGAGGCGGGGCGGCCGTCCGGGGCGGTGGAGCGGATCGAGTTCCACGTACCGTACGAGCTGCTCGACCTGGACTTCGACCAGTGGCCGGTCCCGCGCGGCCCGGGCGGGCGCTCCCGGCCCCTCGGGGCGCTCTACCAGGTGGTGGTGCGCTGCCCGCAGGAACGCGAGGACAGCGGCGCCGAATGGCGCGGCAAATGGCGCTGGCTGTGGGCCCAGGGCGGCCGGCACCCGGAGGCGGTCAGGGTGGTGGCCGACGCGGACGCGGGCGACGGGCTCGGCATGGAGCTGGGCGCGGGACCGGCGCCCGCGTGCGTACTGGCCCACACCCGGGCCGGGGCGCGGACGTCGGCGGTGGTGGAGGCGGTCCTGGAGGGCGGTGTCCCGGTGGCCCTCTGGCGCCGCGGCCCCGCTCCGGCGGGCACGGACCGGGCCGGAGCGGACCGGGCGGGAGCGGACCGGGCCGGAGCGGCGCAGGCGGCTTCCGGCGGCTTCGCGTACGCCGGGGCCGGCCGCGCGGTGGCTTCAGGGGGCGGCGGCGGTGGCGGGAGCGCCGGAGGCGCAGGTCCGGGCGCGTCCGCGGGCGACCTGCTCGATCTGCTGGTCCCGGCCGGCGAGGACGGGCGGCCGCCCGACCCCGGCGCACTCGACGTGCTCGCGCTGCCCGCCCGCGTGCGCGCGGTGCGCCGGGCGGCGGCCGTCGCGGGCGCGGGCGCCCCCGGCGGCGACGGCCGACAGCCGCCGGGGGGAGACCGGTTGGTCCTCTTGTGGGACGATCCCGACGACACCCTCACCCTCCGGTCCCTGGCGTGAATCCGATCCCGCTCGCGACCCCGCTCCCGACCCCGCCCCCCGACTTCGCATCCGCACCGATCCCGATGACCGTGCGCGGCAAGGGCCCGCGACACCGACGATGGAGGCAGAGGCAGTGGTGAAGGACTGGTGGCTGTACCAAGGGACCGGCGAGGCCGCCGAGCGCCGGGCCAGGCTGGAGGCGGGACCGCCACCGCCCTGGCGCGATTTCAAAGGCGTCCCCGATCCGGGGTACGCACCCCCCGGCTGCGAGGGGCCGGCCTGGGAGCGCACCTGGCGGCGCGGCGAGGGCTACGTGCCCGACGAGCTGGAGAAGGACGTGGTCAACACGGCCCTGCACCTGCGCCGGCCGCTGCTGATCACCGGTAAACCGGGAGTCGGCAAGTCCACGCTCGCCTCCAGCATCGCCGCCGACCTGGGCCTCGGGCCGGTACTGCACTGGCCGGTCACCAGCCGTACGGTGCTGCGCGACGGCCTCTACCTGTACGACGCCATCGGCCGGCTCCAGGAGGCCGGGCTGGAGCAGATGCGGACACCCGGAGCCGAGCCGCCCGCGGTCCGCGCCCGGGCCGTCGCCTCGGCCTCGGCCGCCGGCTCGGTCGCCGCCTCGGTCGCGGTCCCCGCCGCAGGCTCCGCCGGGGGCGGCCCGTCCATCGCCCGCTACCTGCGCCTCGGCCCCCTCGGCACGGCCCTGCTGCCCCAGGACCGCCCCCGCGTCCTGCTCGTGGACGAGATCGACAAGAGCGACATCGACCTCCCCGGAGACCTCCTCACCGTCTTCGAAGACGGTGGCTTCGTCATCCCCGAGCTCGCCCGGCTCGTCAAGGAGGCCCCCACCGTCGCCATCGGCACCGACGACGACACGGAGGAGGCCGTCCGAATCACCCAAGGCCGTGTCCAGTGCCGGTACTTCCCCATCGTCGTCCTCACCAGCAACGGCGAACGCGATTTCCCGCCCGCCTTCCTGCGCCGCTGCGTCCGTCTCCACCTGGACCCGCCGGACCCCGACAAGCTCGCCCGCATCGTCCGCGGCCGGCTCGGCGTCGACATCGAGAGCAGCGACGAGTACCGCGATCTGGTCCAGAGCTTCCTGGAGCGCGCCGAGGACGGCGACCTCGCCACCGATCAGCTCCTCAACGCCATCCAACTGCGCCTGGCCGGTGCCTGGTCGGCCCCCGGAGACCGCCAGCGCTTCCTCGACACCGTCATGCACCACCTCACCGGGCCCTCAGCGTGATCGAGAAGCTCCTCGCCGCCCTGGCCGAGGGCGCCGAGGACAACGGCCCGCGCCCCGGGCTCGGAGCGGAGGAGATCGCCGACATCCTGTGGCTCGCGACCCGGGTGGACGCGGCCGCCCCCCGGCCGGATCCCCCCGGGGAACCCCCGGCCGCCGGACCCGAACCGGAGGCGAACGACACCGAGTTACCGGCCAAGGCGCGCGGCGGAGCCGTCGATCCGGGAGTCCAGTACTACCCTGCGGCCGTACCCGCCCCCGACCCCAAGGGCCCGGCGGAGCCCGCCGCCGGCCGGGCCGCGGGAGGCGCCGCCGCGCCCGCGCGCCGGGGCACCGCGGTGCGGCTGCCGCGCGCCGCCACCCTCGACGACCCGCTCGCCCTGATGCGCGCCCTGCGCCCGATCGGCCGCCGCAGCATCGGCGGGCCGGGGGAGGAGCTGGACGAGCAGCTCACCGTCGAGCGCAGCATCGAGCGGATGGTGCTCACCCCGGTCCTGCGCCCCGCCGAGAGCCGCTGGCTGGACGTGGCCCTGGTCGTCGACTCCCACCACTCGATGCTGCTCTGGTCCGACCTGGTGGACGAGGTGCGCGGGGTCCTCACCCGCAGTGGGGTCTTCCGGGACGTACGGACCTGGCGGCTCGCCGGCACCGGCCCCGGCGGCGTGCCCGTGATCGCGCACCATCGCGACGGCCCGCCCCGCAACCCCCGGGAACTGGTGGACCCGGCGGGCCGGCGGCTGATCCTGGTGCTCTCCGACACGGTGGCCGGCGGCTGGCGCGAAGCCCCGCTGCGCGGCGTGCTCCGGCAGTGGTCGGCGCACAATGCCGTGGCCGTACTGAACGTCCTGCCCGAGCGGCTCTGGACGCGCGGGGCGGTCCGGCCGGTCCCCTTCGCCGTCCGCGCGGACCGGCCCGCGGCGGCCACCCGCTCCTGGCAGCGGGTCCCGATGTCCCGGCGGGCCCGCGGCGGCGGGGCGGTGATCCCGGTCGTCGGCATCGCCTCCGGGAGCCTGGCCCGGCTGGTCCGCGTGGTGTCCGGCGACGGCCGCTGGCGCCGCCTCGCGTGCCTGCGCCTGGACGCGGAACCCGCGCGCGGAGCCTCGTACGCGACCACGCCCGAAGGCCCGGCGCTCCTCCCGGACCCCCTGGAGGCGGTGGAGCGCTTCCGCGCGAGCGCCTCGCCGACCGCCCAGCGCCTCGCCGACCACCTGGCCGCCGTACCGCTCACCCTGCCCGTGATGACCCTCGTACGCCGCTCCCTGCTGCGGGGGTCCGAACACGGCCACCTCGCCGAAGTCGCCCTGGGCGGACTGCTCGCCCCGTGGGACGGCGAACAGCACGCAGACACCGTGCAGTTCGAGTTCCTGCCGGGCGTACGGGAAGCCCTGCTCGGGTCCCAGCTGCGCGGAGACGTGGCCGCCGTACGGGAGCTGGTGCGGCGCCGGGTGTGGGAGTACATGGCCCACGCGCGCGGCACCGGCCGCGAGTTCACCGCCATCCGCCGCGGGCCCCGGGGCGGCGGACGGCGCGAACTCACCCCGGAAGCCATGCCGTTCGCCGTCGCCGCGGGGCCGGTGTCGGGGCTGGCCGACCGGGTGGTCCGGGTCCGCTTCGAGCCGCAGGGGGAACCGCAGGCGGTGGGCGTCCTCCTGTCTCCCCGACTCGTCCTGGCGGTCGGCGAGTCGGCTCAGACCCAGCGGACGAGCGCTACCGCATGGGTCCGGGTCGGGGACCAGGAGTTCCTCTGTCAGCAGGCGTGGGGAGACGGGGCGGCGCCCCAAGTGCTCCTGCTCGTCTCGCACACGGACATCGTGGACCCCGCCGACTGGTCGGGGCCGGCCTGGGCGGCGGGATTCGCCGCCGCGGGGGACCACCTCGTCGTGGACGGTTCGACGGACCAGGGCGAGGCGGTGGCACTGACCGGCGAGGTCCTCCCGTACGAGGGGGAACGCAACGGGGAACTCGTCCGGCTCTCCGCCGAACCGGAGGCCTGGAGCCACTACACGGGCTCCCCGGTCTCCCACGGCGGACTGCTGGTGGGCATCGTGCACAGCGTGCTGCCGGACCGGATGGTGTTCCTGACGGGGCACGCGCTGCGGGAACAGCCGGGATTCCGCGAGGTCGTGGCGGCGCACGAGCAGGTCCGCAACGTGCGGTCGGGCATCTGCATGGCGGTACGCCTCCACGTCGAACTGGGCCCGGTCGGCCGGTCGGCGGAGGAGGAGCTGACCATGCTGGTCGGCCGGGTGCAGGCGGATTCGGGTGCCGGCGGGGTGAGCCTTCGCCGATCGGACGGGGTCCTGCTGGTTCCCCTGGCCGATCCGGGCGCCCTCGGCCGGGCCGGGCTCACCCTGGCCGCACTCCCGGAGGCCCTGGCACGGCTGCGCGGCGGCTCCGGGGAATGGGAGGCCGCCCTGATCGTTGCCCTGGCCGCCGGGGAGTTCACACTGGACGGGGAGGGGATTCGGGGTCCTGCGGCGGACGAGGCCCTGGCACTGGTCCACCGCAGCGACCTCCTGGAGCGGCAGAGCAGCCTCGGCACGTCGGGGACCGTCCTCGTCGTCAACGGTGATTCGCTGCGCCGTATCAGCGGGCTGGAAGCCCTGGCAGCGGAGTCGGACCGCCCCGCCGCGGTGGCGCGGGCGCTGGCCGATGCCGAGCTGAGCATCGACGAGCCGGGAATCGGCTGGTCGCGGTGCGGATACCCGAGCCCGGCGGAGGGGCCGGGCGGGTGCATCGGCATCCGGCTGCCGTGGAGCAGGCGCTGCCTCGTGCACGCGAGCGGCACGGAGCGCGCCGACTACCTCGATGCCCTGCGTCCGGGATCGAAGGTGGACCTGCGGGGAACCACCTTCGCCGACGATCTGCTCGATCGGCTTCTGCTCGCCCTGAGCGAGCCACCGACGGGCCGGGTGAGGCTGGGGTCGGCCAAGTTCGACCGGGCACGGTTCGTCGCCGACTGGTCAACGCCGGGTGCGGAGTTCGAGGGCCCTGCTTCCTTCGACCGAGCCGTCTTCGAGGGCCGGGCGGACTTCTCCGCGGCTCGTTTCCAGCGGAGAGTCTCCTTCGGGCGAACGGTGTTCCGGCGTGACTGCGGGTTCGCCGGAGTGACAGTCGACGGCGAAGCACGCTTCGTGCGGGCGGACTTCGGAGGCGAAGCGGACTTCACGGACAGCGCGTTCGCGGGAGACCTGGACATGGCCTGGGCCGAGCTGTGGGGCAGGGCTCGGATGGGCCGGATGCGGGTTCTGGGTGACGCGGAGTTCAATCGGACGCTCTTCCACGGCCGTACCGAGTGGAGGCTGAGCAGCTTCGTGGGGCCCGCCTCCTTCGCCGACGCGGTATGGGGCTCGACCGTCCGGTTCGACGAGGTCCGCTTCATGGACCGGGCTACCTTCGACCGGGCCGTCTTCGCCGACCACGCGTCCTTCTCGTCCACGGGGTTCGCCGACCGGGTGACGTTCGCCGACGCGGATTTCGCGGGGCGGGCCGACTTCTCGGACGTGACGTTCGCGCATCCCGGAGACCTCCCCGGCACGTGGCTGCCCTACGTGCCGCCGTCGGGTTCCGCCACGTTCACTCTGGGAGGCCCCGACGGAGCAGGAAGAACAGGCTAGGGCCGAAGTTGAGGGCGGCCAGGGGGCTCTGGACGCGTTGCTCGACCGCCAGCAGGCGGTCCTCGCCCAGGCTGCGCTTCAGGCGGCCGCTGCGCATGTTGGACACCGAGAGCTTGTCCTCGACCCGTAGGCCGGATTGCGCGAACTGCTCCACGACGGTGTCCGGATGGTGGTTGACGAAGGGGATGCCGCCCTCGGCCGCCTTCTCGGCGGAGCGGATGTCCACGGGGTCCCGCGGGACGCCCCGCAGCCGCTTCGCGTAGCGCAGCTTGTTCAGCATGTGCGCGGAGTTGGCCACCTCGATCAGGGCGCGGCCGCCGGGCTTCAGGACGCGTGCGATCTCGCGCAGCGTGGGGCCGGGGTCGGGAAGGTGGTGCATGACGCGGATCATGGAGACGAGATCGGCCGAGCCGTCGTCGAGCGGCAGTTGGCCGGGGCGCATGGAGTGCGCCGTGATCCCGGGGTGGCCGGCCAGTAGCCGCCCGGCGATGGCCACGTGCTTGGCGCTCGGGTCGCACATCATGACCCGGTCCGCGTACTCCTTGAGGACCGGGCTCAACCGTCCGAAGCCGCCGCCCACTTCACAGACGAGCTCGTAACGGCGGTCGCCGACCAGTCGTTTGACCGCGGCTATCTCCGCCGCGTGTTCGTAGTCGCGCCCCTGCCAGTAGGCGACGTAGTCCTCCGACTCGTCGTCGTACTGGTCGCCCCGTACCGCTTCACCGTCGTTCATGTGCCGCCCCCCGATGTGCGTGTGTGGCGCATCATCCCGGCGGAGCCCGGGAGGAGGCAACGGCTCCGGTGTGCGGATGCTGCGCGGATTCCCGGGTGCGGGGCCGACGGCCCCGCACCCGGTCCGGATCAGGCGATGGGCGGTACCCGTCCCGGGCGGCCCGCGCCGCGGGTCAGGCGGTAGCCGCCGATGCCCGCGAGGGCGGCGATCAGGCCGCCGGCCGCCGTCCAGAGCCAGCGGTCCGACCACCAGGTGCCCGACCAGCCGTCGGCCGGTTCGACGGTGGACGCCGTGCCCGCGCCGGGGACGAGCGGCACGGCCAGGGCGTTGTCGGCCGCGTAGGCGCCACCGACGTCCTGGGCCTCCGCGCGCAAGCCGGCCCGTACGGGCTGGCCGAGGTCCTCCGGAGCGAGGTCGGTGACCGTGAGCCGGATGTAATAGGCGCCCGGCAGCGGGTCGTTGGCCCACTGGTCGGCGCCCGAGCGGACCGGACGCAGGGTGCAGGACAGGTCGACGGTCGCCGCGTCCTTGGCGGCCGTGCCGGTCTGCGTGCCGTACGTGCAGGGCTGGCGGCGGCGCAGGCCGTCGTACACGTCGAGCTGCCACGTGGAGGCGGAGTGCCGGCCGGCCGCGGCGGGCAGGGTGACCGAGGCCCGCACGGTGGCGCGCTGCCCCGAGTCCAGCGGGAGCACCCAGTAGAGGTAGTCGCCGGTGGAGGCGTCGGCCGTGGCCGCCTGCCCCAGCTGGAGCGGTGTGGCGGTACGGAAGGCCGTGCCGGCCTCGGTCGGCGCCTCCCCGCCACCGCTCGGGCTCGGCGAGGGCGAGGCCGCCACTCCGAGCAGGCCGCCGCCCACGAGCAGGGCGGCGGTCAGCACGCGCCGCACGCGCCGGCCGGTGGTCGGGGCATCGTCGCGTTCACGTCTCAGGGCACTCATCAGTTGGTCCTCCAGACCGCGATACGCCAGCGGGAGACCCAGCCCCACACCAGTCCGGCGACGAGGCCGGTCAGTGCCAGTACGCCGATCAGCCACCAGCCGCGTCCGAGCCCGAAGGAGGCCACGTCGGAGGCCTCGTCCGGGCCGTCCACCACGTCGATGGTCAGCTCGACCGGCATGCCCGGGGTGGTCTTGACCGTGGCGGGCGCCGAGAAGGAGTTGCTGACCTGGAGGCACACGGTCTCGGCCGGCTCCTCATCGTCCGCGCTCCCGGCCTTCGGATAGCGCAGCCCGGACGAGATCAGGTCGGTCCGTCCGTCACCGGCTTCCTGGCCGCGTACGATCTCCCGGCCGCTCAGCGTCGTGGCGCGCAGCAGCACGCCGTAGTCGTTGTTCACGGCGCGGTCGGCCCCGATGCTGACCGAGGCCCGCAGTTCCTGGCCCGGAGCCACGGAGACCCGGTACCAGCGGTGCTCCCCGAAGCTCTCGCGGTCGCTGTAGAGACCGGGCTTCAACTCCGGTGCTCCCGTGCACTGCTTGGTACCCTCGGTGGCCACCGGGTTGACCACCGGGGTGGCCGCACGTCCGACCAACTGCCGTACTCTGCCCGAGAGTTCGGCCGTGTGCTGTACGGAGGTGTACGTGCCGCCGGTGGCCTCGGCGATGCAGATCAGCTGGTCGCGGGTCTTGGCGTCGGGCACGAGCCCGAGGGTGTCGATGACCAGGTGGATCCCCTGGGCCGCGATGTCCCGCGCCACTTCGCAGGGGTCGAGCGGGGCGCAGGTGTCCTCGCCGTCGGTGATGAGCACGATCCGCCGGGTGGCGTCGCCGCCCTTCAGGTCCTCGGCCGCTCCGAGCAGCGCCGGCCCGATGGGCGTCCAGCCGGTGGGGGCCAGTGTGGCGACCGCCGTCTTGGCCTCGGTCCGGTCCAGGGGGCCGACCGGGTAGAGCTGCTTGGTGTCCTTGCAGCCGAGGTTCTTGTCGGGGCCGGGGTAGTTGGCGCCCAAGGTCCGTATGCCGAGCTGCACTTCCTCGGGTACCGCGTCCAGTACCTCGTTGAACGCCTGTTTCGCGGCGGACATCCGGGTCTGCCCGTCGATGTCCTGCGCGCGCATCGAGCCGCTGACGTCGAGCACCAACTCGACCTTGGGCGCTTCCTTGGCCACCGGTTCACCGGCGGCGGCACCTGCCGGGAACAACCCGGCAGCGAGGGTGACGAACAGGCCGCACGCACTGGCCCTCACCCATCTTCTAGTGATCATCGCCGGATCGTATTGAGATTCCCGGCACCCGCCAAACCGAGCGCCCGTTCCCCACGCCCTAGACGGGGGTTGGTTCCACGGAGGACCACCCCTTGGCCGTCGGGGTGAAGACGATCCCGCCCACCACCAGGAACCCGAACGGATCGTCGGACCCGGTGCGGACACCGCCCGGAACGGTGAAACGGGCGGTCTGCTTGCGGGAGGCCAGGTCGATGACCACCCCCGAGGTCCTGCACCGTACGTACGCCAGCCCGCTGGTCACCACCACCGCGTTCGAGGCCTCCGGGCGGTCCGGATCGGTGCACTCCCGCGGCAGCGGAATACGCCACACGGCCCCGCCGGACTCCTGGTTGAGCTCCATGAACCCCGGCTCGCCGCCCGCGGCCGTCGCCATCAGGTACACCTTGTCGCCGGCCACGGCCGGTCCGGACAGGGTGGTGCCGGCGTACGGGAGGTCCGCGCTCCGCCGCCGCGCCGGCTCGCCGCGCAACACCCCGGCCCCGTTCTCCTTGTTGCACAGGAAGACGGTCGCCTCGCTCTCGTCCCGGCCCAGCGTCAGTCCGCGCGTCTCGCAGGTCCCGGGCATCGCGAAGCGGGTGCCGTCCGCGGGAGTCCCGAACGGCAGCTTCTTCCCCGTGGCCCCGTCGAGGGCGGTCACGAAGGTCTCGAAGCCCATGTCGGCCTTCTGGGCCCGCCCTTGTACGTACACCCGGTCCCCGTCCACGCGCAGCGCCGGATAGCCGTCGTCCGATCCGGGCACCGCCTGCTGCCACAGGACCTTCCCGTACCGGGTCTCCAGCGCGGTGACCGTGCCCTGCGCGGAGACCGCGAACACCCGGCTGCCGTCCGCGTCCAGTACCGGCCGGCGCAGCTTCTCCTTGGTGGGGAACTCCCAGCGGGGGGTGCCCTCGACGAGGTCCAGCGCGGTGAACCCCCTGCTGTCGAGCGCGATCACGGTGTGGGTTCCGGCGACCGTTCCGGGGGCCACCAGCGGAGCCTGCCCGTCCGTGGCGCCCTCCAGCAGCTGCCCCCACAGCAGTTCGCCGGTGGCCGCGTCGAACCGGCTGAGCCCGTCGCCCGGCAGCTCCTTGCTCGGGCGGGGCGAGGTGCACACCAGCGAGGACTCCGCGTACACGCAGGACCCCATGTCCTTGCCGCCGTTCCAGGCCCGCCATCCGGTGGGGCGCCGGGCGGGCGCGTCCGCGTAGGCACGGCCGCCGCCCGGGCTGCCGCCCTCGGTGGCCACGTACGGGGCGAGGCTCCCGAAGGGCGCCGGCCCGGAGGATGCGCCCGGAGCGGCGCCGGGGGTGCCGGAAGGTCCGGCGGAGGACTCGGGGGCCTTCGCGTCGTCCCGCGAACCGCCGGCCGGCGGGGCGAGGCGAAGGTAGACCCCGCCGCCGGTCAGCAGCGCGGCCACCAGCGCCCCGGCGAGGAGGACGCGCCTACGGGGCCGCCGCACCCGCCGGGGCCGTACGGGCACCACGTCTGCGGCGGGCCCGGTCGGGGGGCCGGAACGGTGGGTGAGCGGGCCGCCGGCGTCCTCGGCTCCCGCACCGTCGGCGCCGGCAGCGGCACCCGCCCCGGCCGCCGGGTCCGCCGCCTCGCCGGCCGTCGAGCCGGTCCCGGTCCCGGTTCCGGCTCCGGCTCCGGCTCCGGCCCCGAGGGGCTTACGAGCCTCCCCGCCGGGGAAGTCCTCCCCGCGGAGCGGGCTCTCCCAGTCGGCCGCCGGGATCTGCGCCAGCACGGCCAGCAGTTCGTCCGGGCCCGGCCGGGCGCCCGCCTCCTTGGCCAGGCAGGCACCGGCCACGGCCCGTAGCGAATCGGTCAGATCCTCGATGTCCGGCGCCTCCGACACCACGCGGTAGGCCGTCATGTAGTGGGACTCCGCGTCGAAGGGGCCCCGGCCGGTCGCGGCGAACACCAGCACCGACCCCAGCGAGAACACGTCCGACGAAGCCCGCACCCGGGCCGGAGCCGACAGCTGCTCCGGTGACATGTAGGGCGGCGTCCCCAGGATCTGCCCGGTCGAGGTCAGCGTCTGCTGCCCCGCCGCCCGCGAGATCCCGAAGTCGATGACCCGCGGCCCGTCGTCCGTCAGCATGACGTTGTCCGGCTTCAGGTCGCGGTGGATCACCCCGGTGGTGTGCAACTCGCGCAGCGCCTCCACCAGTCCGAGCGCCAGCACGCGCAGCGCGCTGCCGCGCAGCGGCCCGTCCGCCTTCACCCGGGCGCCCAGGGTCCACCCCGGCACCAGCTGCGTGGCCATCCAGGGCCGCTCCGCGTCCGGGTCGGCGTCCACCACCGCGGCGGTGAAGGCCCCGCTCACCCGCCGGGCGGCCGCCACCTCCTGCCGGAACCGGGTCCGGAACTCCGGGTCGTCGGCGAACTGCTGGTGCACCAGCTTCACCGCGACGAGCCGCCCCGAAGCGGCCCGCCCCGAGTACACCGTCCCCATCCCGCCGGAACCCAGCCGGGCGATCAGGACATACCCGCCGATCGCCCGCGGATCCCCGTCCCGCAGTGTCATGTCCCGCCCCACTCCACCGAGTACGTCCGTCGGCGGCACCCTATCCCGGACCTGCGCACTCGTACCGCGAACACGCTCCCGCGCCCGCACGGATCCGTGGGCGTCACGCCGAACGCAAGGCGTCCGTGGGGGAGGCCCCGGCGGCCCGCAGCGCGGGATAGAGGCCGGCGAGCGCGGCCACCACCACCGAGACCGAGGGACCGGCGACCAGGGTGTAGAGGGGGATGGCCGCCGGCCAGCCCTGGACCAGCGCGTAGCCGTACACGGTCACGCTGCCGAGGACCAGTCCGCCCGCGCCGCCGATGAAGCCCATCAGCACGGCCTCCAGCAGGAACTGCGCCGAGATCTGACCGCCCCGGGCGCCCAGGGCGCGCCGCAGCCCGATCTCGCCGTGGCGCTCCATCACTCCGACGACCATCGTGTTGGCGATGCCGACGCCGCCCACCAGCAACGCCACGCCGGCCAGGACGAGAACGAGCGCGGTGAGGCTGTTCTCCGTCTCGGTGCGGGCCAGCAGGAGATCGGAGGGCCGGCTCACCGCGACCATGGTCGGGCTGCCGGGGTTCGCGCTGGCCGCGGCCACCGCCTGGACCTGCGGCACGCGTGCGGAGTGCGAGCGCAGGTAGACGGTCGCGGCGCTCCCGTCGGCGCCCAGGTGGGCGACCGCCTGGGGCCAGCCGACCAGGGCCGCCGTGCCCAGCTCGGGGGCGAGCTCGTTCGGGGCGAGGATGCCGAGGACCTGGTACCACTGCCCGCCCAGCCAGACCCGCTCGCCCGGGCCGGTGACGCCGAGCCGCTCGGCGGCCTGCCCGCCGAGCACGGTCACCGGCAGGTTCTCGCTCGCGGCGTCCAGCCACCGCCCGCTGTGCAGTTCGGCGCGCAGCACCTCCAGCAGGTTCAGGCGCGCGGCCAGCACGGTGAGGCTCCCGGTCTGCTGGGCCGGCACCAGGTCGTTGCGGTACACCTGGGCCTTGGTGGCCCCGGTGGCGGTGGTCCGCTGCACGGGCGCGATCACGGACAGCATCTTCTCCGCGGTGAGCGGCAGCGGCACCGGCTGCTGGTCGGGCCCCTTGCCGGGGGCCACGGTGATCAGATTGGAGCCGAGCTGGTCCAGCCGTGCCAGCAGGTGCTGCTGGTGGGAGCCGGCGATGCCGGTCACCGCGACCACGGCGGCGATGCCCAGCGCGATGCCCAGCGCGGACAGCGCGGTACGCAGCTTGCGGGTGCGCGGCCCGATCATGCCCAGGCGCAGCAGGTCCATGGGGCGCAGCCGGGTAGGGGACGTTCTTTTCGCGCGGTTCTTCATCGGCTTGCTCCCGCGGGCTCCGGGAGCCGTTCGTCGAACTCGATTAGGCCGTCCTGGATGCCGACCCGCCGGGGGAACGAGGCGGCCAGCGCACGGTCGTGGGTGATGACCACCACCGTGGTGCCGTCCGCGTTCAGGGTGCGCAGCAGCTCGACCACGGCGGCGCCGGACACGCTGTCCAGGGCTCCGGTGGGCTCGTCGGCGAGCAGCAGCGCCGGTCGGCCGATCAGTGCGCGGGCGATCGCCACGCGCTGCTTCTCGCCGCCCGAGAGCTGGTCGGGGCGGTGGTCCAGCCGGTGCCCGAGGCCCACGGAGCGCAGCGCCTCCACGGCCCGCGCGCGACGCTCGGAGACCGGCGCCCCGGCGTACAGCAGCCCGGTCGCGACGTTCTCGACGGTGGTGAGGCCGGAGAGCAGGAAGAACTGCTGGAACACGAAGCCGATCCGGTGCGCCCGCAGCGCGGCCAGCTCCCGGTCGGACAGCCCGGACAGATCGCGGCCCTCGAAGCGCAGCCGGCCCGAGGTGGGCCGGTCGAGCGAGCCGAGCAGCGCGAGGAGGGTGGACTTGCCGGAGCCGGACGGGCCGACGACGGCGAGGAGTTCACCGGCTTCGACGGTGAGGTCGATGCCGTGCAGCACGCGCAGCGCGGGCGCGCCCGGATACTCCTTGCCGAGGCCGGACAGCTCCAGGACGGGCGCCGTGCCCGCCGCGGGGGGAGTCGTCACTTGGGGATCACCACCTGCGCGCCGGGCCGGACGTCGCCGGTGATCTGCGCCTTGGCGTCGGCGATCAGGCCGAGCTGCACCTTGACCAGCCGGGGGGTCGGCCCGGGCGCCGGACCGTCGGAGACCCGCACGCCGTAGCCGCCGCCGTCCAGGGCGAGCAGCGCGGTCACCGGAACGATGAGCGCGTGCTCGGCGGTGTCGCCCACCACGGTGACGGTGACCGCGGACTGGCCCGCCCGCTGCGCCTGTTGCTGGTCGTCCGGCACGATCGTCACGGTGGTCCTGGCGCCGCCGGGGCCGCCGGAACCCTCCCCGGAACCGCCGCCCGGCCCGCCGGACCCGTCCTCCGCGCCGGAACCGGGCCCGGAGCCGCGGATCAGCGAACGGACGCGCCCCTCGACGGCGGTGCCGTCGGCGGTCTTGATGCGGACGCGTCCGTCCGGCTTGAACCGGGAGAGCTGGTTCTCGGCGGGCCGCACGGTGACCACGAGGTCCTCACGGGTCACGGTCATGACCGAGGAACTGCCCGGGGCCGCGCCGAGCTGCGCGCCGACCTGCTGCACGCGTACGGACTCCGGCGGCAGCATGGTGACGGCGCCCAGGGGGACCGTGCCGGTCTCCGGCAGGCCCAGGGACTTCTGCCAGCGCTTCACGGCGGTGGCGGTGTCCGGGGTGAACTTCTGGTCGGCGGCCAAGCCGAGCCCCTTGGCGTGGCCGAGCCGCAGCAGGTTGCGTTCGAGCTGCTCCACGTCGGAGCCGGCGGGAACACCGGGGCCCAGGTCGCGCCACATCGGGCGGTCGCCGGCCATCAGCACCACCGGCTGTCCGTCGACCTCGTAGAGCTTCTGTCCGACCTTGACGACGGCGCCCACGGCCGGGAGCCACGTGAGGGTGCCCTTGCCGGCCGCGACGACGGGGGTGGGCGCGTCGTACACGAGCGAGCCGGTGAGCTGGATGCCGCTGGACAGCGAGCCCTGCTCCACCGGGGCGAGGCCGTACTGCACGCCCTCCCGCTCGGGCCCCGCGGCGCCGCGGTCCCACGGGCGGGCGACGGCGACCGCCCCGGCCCCGGCCACCACGGCGGTCAGCACGAAGGGGACGAGGACCCTGCCGCGCCGCTTCCTGCCGCGCACGCGGCCGCCCTCCCCGGCGGGTTCTGCCGCTTCTGCGGGCCCCGCGGGCTCCACGGTGCGGGTCACGCTCACTCCCCGATCCGGTAGCCGGGCAGCGGGAACTGCGCATCGCAGGCACGCGAAGCGGCATCCCACTTGGCCGCGTCGAACAGGGCGCGCGGGATGACGACCGTCGCCTCCTCGGGATCCGGATCCGGCATGTCCGGGTAGCCGTTCTTGCGCGCGCACTCGACCCACTTGCGGGCCAGCTCCACGAATTTGGCGCTGTCGGCCTTCTGGATCTGGTGGATGCCGGGCACCTTCTCGTCGCACAGCCGGGCGGCGGCGTCGTACCCGGACGGCAGGCCCGTGTCCGTGCTCGCGGCCGGAAAGCCGATGTTGCCATCCTTGTCCTGCTCGACGCTCGTCTGCCCCTGCTGGTGCATGCAGTCCACCCAGGCCCGGCGGACCGCGTTGTCGTCCTGCGGCTTGACCTTGCCGCCGCGGTCGCTCCCGGCGACCTCGGGCGCCGGGGCGGCGGCCGAACAGCCGGCCAGGGCCAGCACCGCCACCGCGGCGGCCGCGCCCGGAACCGCTCGCAGGCGCCGCAGGCCCCGCAGGCCCCGCAGTTCTCGTAGGCCTCGTACCGACCGCCCGCGTATCGCGGTGGATGCGCCTCGCATGTCCCACACTCCCTGTGCGTCGCCGATGAACGCCCAGTTCTACGGTCCGCGCGGTGAGCCCCCCGTGATCGCGCGCCTAACCACCGGCTAACCGGCCTGCGGGCAGGCTGGTCCCCGGCGCCGGCCCGGAGGGAACAGCGGCGGCACGGGCGAACGGAGCGGGACGCGATGCGGGTGCTGATTGTCGAGGACGAGCGGGAACTGGCCCTGATGCTCGCCGAAGGACTCCGCGACGAGGGCATGGTCTGCGACCTCGCCCACGACGGCCTGGAGGCGCTGCGGCAGACCGGCGAGGCCGACTACGACGTGGTGATCCTGGACCGGGACCTGCCCGGACTGGGCGGCGACGCCGTGTGCCGGGCGCTCGCCGCGATGGGCCACCCGGCCCGGATCCTGATGCTCACCGCCGCGGACACCCTGTCCGACCTCGTCGAAGGCCTCGGCCAGGGCGCCGACGACTACATGACCAAACCCTTCTCCTACCTGGAGCTCGTCGCCCGGCTGCGCGCGCTCGGCCGCCGCTCCGCGGCCGGCCGGGCCGAGGTGGTGCTGAGCCGGCGCGGAATCAGCCTCGACACGGTGCGCAGGGTCGCCGAACGCGAGGGCCGCCCGCTGCACCTGACGCCGAAGGAACTGGGCGTCCTGGAACTGCTGCTGGCCGCGGACGGAGCCCCGGTCAGCACCGAGGAACTGCGGGAACGGGTGTGGGACCCGGCCCTCGACCCGGCCACCACGGCGGTACGGGTCACCGTGCACGCGCTGCGCCGCAAGCTCGGCGATCCGCCGCTGATCGTGCACGACACGGGCTACGGGTACCGGCTGTGAGCCGCTACGGGCCCGGCCGGCTGCCGCTGCGCGGCCGGCTGACCCTGGTGACCACGGCCGTCTTCGCCGTGCTCGGCTGCGGGGTGCTGGCACTGAACTGGCTCAGCTCGCGCCAGCTCATCGAGGCCAACAGGGACCTCATCACGGCCTCCGCCGGAACCCCGCAGGCGCCGCTCCCCGACCCGGGGACCACCGAGGCGCCCCCGGGGACCACCGAGATCCCCCCGGGGACCGGCGAGCTGCCCCCGGGGACCGGCGAGCTGCCCCCGGGCTCCACCGGCGCCGTCCTCACGACCCCGGCCCGGGCCTTCGACCACTTCCAGAACGCCATCCTGGGCGACCTGCTGACCCGCTCCGTGCTGCTGCTCACCGTCTTCACGGCGCTCGCCGCGCTCCTGGCCTGGTGGGCCAGCAACCGCTCCCTGCGCCGGCTCCACCAGGTGACCGGGGCCGCACGGCGGATCAGCACCGGCAGCAGCCTGGAGGAGCGGCTCGCGCTCGAAGGCCCGTACGACGAGATCCGCGAACTCGGCGACACCTTCGACGCCATGCTCGACCGGCTCGACCGCAGCTTCACGGCCCAGCGGAGCTTCACCGCGCACGCCTCGCACGAGCTGCGCACCCCGCTGACCGTCCTGCGCACCGCGCTGGAGATCCCGCTGGCCCGCGGGCGGGTCCCGGACGACCTGCGCCCCGCCGTGCTGCGCGCGCTCGACGCCAACGCACGGATCGAACGGCTGATCGCCGCCCTGCTGACCCTGGCGCGCGCGGAGACGGCCACGCTGGCGCTGCGCCCGGCGGATCTGGCGGACGCCGCCCGGAGCGCGGCGCACGAACTGACCGACGAGGCCGGTACCGCCGGGGTCCGGGTCACGCTCGACGCGGCGGACGCGCCGGTGGACGGCGACCCCGCGCTGCTCCGGCAGGTCGCGCTCAACCTGCTCGCCAACGCGGTGCGCCACAACCACCCCGGCGGCACCGCCGTGATCGCGACCGGGACCACGGACGGGACGGTGTTCCTCGAGGTCTCCAACACCGGCCCCGTCCTGCCGCCGGAGGAGGTGCCCGCCCTCTTCGCGCCGTTCCACCAGGGCCGGGAGCGCGGCAGCGGTTTCGGGCTCGGGCTCGCCGTGGTCCGGGCGATCACCGCCACCCACCACGGCGAGGTGGAGGCCACGCCCCGCGCGGGCGGAGGACTCACGGTCCGGGTCGTCCTGCCGTCCCGCAAGAGAGGCGCTGTCCACAGGGGTTGACCCCCTAGGTCGCCTCGGCCCCGCCCGCGGACACGGACGCCTTGCGGTGCCTGAGGTTGACGGCCGCCGCCCTGGCCACCACCAAGATCGCGGCGGCCCCTCCGGGTCCGGCCCGGACGCGGTCCGGACCCGGAGGGGCCGGATTTCAGTCGTCCAGCTCCAGGCGGTGGACGCCGCCCTGGTCGACTCCGGCGAAGAGGTACCGGCCGTCGGGCGAGGCCGCCAGGGACAGGACGTCCTTGTTCGGCATCCCGCGGGAGATGTTGTGCCAGGTCAGCCCGCCATCGGTGGAGCGCAGCACACCGCGCCCGCCGGTGGGGGTGAAGTCCGTCCAGCGGGTGTCGGTGCCCGCGTAGAGCGTGTTTCCGACCCGGAGGAGGTCGGAGACGCTGATCCGCAGCGGGCCCGTGTCCGCCTTGGTGAACGTCTTGCCGCCGTCCTTGCTGACCCGGATCGCCTGGCCGCCCGTGACCATCGCGCCCGCCGTGAACTGGATGGCGTGCACCTCGGCTTCGGACACCTGGTGCAGGGTGGCCCCGAAGTCGTCCGAGTAGGACAGCCCCCACCAGCCGCCGAACCAGACCCGCCCCGGCGTGCCGGGGTCGGCCACGATGGTGTCGTAGTACCGGCCCTGGTCGAAGGTCTTCCAGTGGGCGCCGCCGTCGGTGGTGGTGTAGAGGCCGGCCGAGCCGGAGCCCCGGTACGAGATCATCATCCGGTCCGGGTTCGCGGGGTCGGTCAGGAACGCGGTCCCGTTCGCCTCCCGCGCGGCGACGTCCGACCAGGTCCGGCCGCCGTCCGTGGTCTTCTGCAGCACCAGGTCGTAGAGGTAATTCACCAGCTGCCAGCCGGACTTCGGGTCCGCCGCGGAGGGCTGGAACCCGACGACAGCGGTACCGGTCGTGCCCTCGCGCTCCGCCGCACCCCACTCGGGGCCCGCCGCGGGCACCGTGGTGCGGTACGTGCCGACCGAGGTGCCGGCGAGGAGCTGGTCTCCGAAGGCCGCCAGCGCCGGCACGGACTCGCCCTGGACACCGATCCGGCGGTAGCCGCCGTCCCGGGTGGAGCGGAACAGACCGGCCGAGGCGGAGCCGATCGTGTGCGAACCGTCCGCCCAGCGGTCGTAGTCGTAGACCACCGAACCCGGTACGGGCTGCGCGGCCGTGGTCCACGTACGGCCGCCGTCGCGGCTCAGGGCGCCGGTGCCGCTCAGGTCGTCCTGGTAGATGTCGCCGCCGGAGACGTCGACCAGACCGCTGTAGGTGCGGCCGGACTTCTCCACGCGCCGGCCGCCGTCACGGCTCACGTACAGGCCCGAGTCCTGGCCCTGCACCTTGATGGCGAGCAGCGGTCCGTCCACGTCGAATCCGCCGATGAGCTGCACGCGCGGCGCGGCCTGGAACACCTGCCGCGCGGGCTTGGGCGAGCCGGTGACGAAGTCGCGGACCACCCAGATCGCCTGGCCGGCCCAGACGTACAGGTCATCGCCGCCGATCAGGCTCTTGGCGACGTACCCGGTGATCCCCGTGAGGTCCACCGGCGCCCAGGTGGAGCCGTGGTCCCGGCTGACGAACCGCTCGCCGGTGAAGTCGGAGACGGCGAGCAGGACGCGCGTGCGGGCATCGGCGCTCAGCTCCGTGATCGGAGCCGGCGGCCCGGCGATCCGCTCCCAGCTGCGGCCGCTGTCCTCGGTGCGCATCAGGGCGCCGCCCTCCGGGAACGCCGACGGGTGCGCACTGACCACGGCCTCCCACCAGCGGTTCGGATGGCGGGAGTCGATGACCAGGGACGGTTCCCGCAGCGCGCTGCTGACCGGGGTGTGGCCCCGCTGCTGCCAGCTCCTGCCGCCGTCGGTGGTGAGCCAGGCACCCGGGCGGGTGCCCTGGGTCATCACGGCCTGGCGCGGTGCACCGGGCGTCAACTGGGTCGTGCCCACCGCACTGTTCGGGCCGACCGCCTTCCAGTCCTTCGCCCTGGACGCCGTGAGGGTCACCTCGACGGCGCCCGTACCGTACTGGCGCACCCCGGTGGAGGTGGTGGCGCGGGCGGTCATCGTGTGCACGCCCGAGCCGAGACCGGTGAACTCGGCCCGGTAGTAGGACGGGTCCGGGGTGACCGCCGTCGCCTTGGTGTAGGCCCTGCCCCTGGGCGGGGTGACCGTCAGCACCGGCGGCGCGGTGAGCGGCGTCGGGCTGTACACGTAGACGGTGGTGGAGCCGTCGTTGGACGGGTCCTCGGCCGGGTCCACGTACAGCGGGATCGCCGCCATGAGGTACGGGACGGTGAGCGCCCGACCCTCCCCGGGGGTGACGGTGACGCGGCCGCTCAGGTAGTTGGTGGCGTAGTCCGTGACGTCGGGCCGGTCGCGCCCGACGGTCAGCACGACCTTCGCCGAGCCGCCCGCCGGGATGTCGACGTGGTCCGGGGCGACGGTCGCGGGGCCGGTGACGGTCACCTTGCCGCGGACCGGCCCGCCGCCGGGGTTGTGGAGGGTGATCTCCCGGCTGCCGGTGACCTTCGGCTGGTCCATGTGCGCCAGCCCGAAGGAGACGGTGGCGGGGGAGGCGTACAGCCCGGCCCGGGCCGCGGCGGCGGTGTCGAGCCGGCCGCTGCCCTGCGCCTGCAGGTCGGGGCCGTCGAGCGGCTTCGCGGAACCGATCACCTCGGCGCGCAGCCGGTCCGCGGGGCGGTCGGGGTGCAGCTGGCGCAGCAGGGCCGCGGAGCCCGCGGCGAGCGGCGAGGCCATCGAGGTGCCGGACATCCGCCGGTAGCCCGTCGGCTCCAGGGCCTTGGGCACCGTGGAGAGGATCTCGACACCGGGCGCGACGATCTCGGGCTTGAGGCCGAGCCGTTCGGAGTCCGGGCCGCGGGAGGAGAACGAGGCCATCTCGTCGGTGGAGTCGCGGCCGCCGAGCACCAGCTCGCCGCCGGACTCGGCCAGCGAGGCCAGCCGCTGCCCCGTCTCGGGGTCCACCCCGGCCACGACGAGCCGGTCCAGGCGCAGGGAATCGCCCGATTCCGCGGGCGTGGCACCGAGCAGCACCTCGCTCCGGGCCGCGGTCGCGGCGCCGCTGCGGGTGGGCGGCGCCTGCTCGCGCTGCGCCTGGAGCGGGTTCGTACGGCTCCGGCCGCCGAACACGACCGGGCCGCCGCCCCCGCCGCCGACGCCGCCCACCAGGGCGACGGCGCCGCGCCGTTCGGCCTCGCGCCAGGTGTCGAGCTCCTCGGGCCACACGTCGTACGGGTTCACGGCCGGCGGGATCGCGTACAGCACCACCTTGCCCTTGACGTCGCCCGCCTTCGCCCAGTCCTCCGCGGTGCCCATGCCGACGTCGACCACCCCGGCGGTCACCTCCGCGGCCGGCGGATTGGCGGACCGCCCGCCGCGGTAGCTCTGCAGGGTGTCGCCCGCCGCCTTGAGCACGGGCAGCCGGATCCCGCTCGTGGAGGCGCCGACGGCGATGACACCGGGGGCGGCGGCCGGGGAGCCGACGGTCCAGTAGCCGGGACCGGAGTTGCCGGCCGCGGCGAAGACCAGCACACCGGCGTCGACGGCCGCGGACGCGGCCCGGGACAGCGGGTCGCCCGCGGTGCCCGCGCTGTTGCCGAGGCTCAGGTTGATGATGTCGGCACGGTGCGGGTTGGCCGGGTCCACCGCCGCCTCGATGGCCGCGATGATCCCCGAGTCGTCGCCGCTGCCGTCCGCGCCGAGCACCCGGTACGCCAGCAGTCCGGCGTCCGGCGCGGCGCCGGTGACGCCCCCGGCCGCAGCCGCCCTGCCCGCGACGATGCCCGCGACATGGGTGCCGTGGCCGTTCTCGTCCATCGGGTTGGCATCGTTGTCAACGAAGTCCCAGCCGCCGACCACCTTGTGACCCTCGCCGAAGCCGCCGCCCAGATCGGGATGGGTGTAGTCGACCCCGGTATCGATCACGGCGACGGTGACGCCCTTGCCGGTGACCTTGGCACCGCCGGGATCCTCCTGCGCCCACAGGGCCGGGTTGCCCACGACCCCGTTGGCATCGGAGTCCAGGGCCCGCGAGGTCCCGGCGGGGCTGACGGCCTTCACACCCGGCAGCTTCCGCAGCTTCGCCACGTCGTCGGCGCCGACGGTCATGGCCATGGCATTGAGCAGCAGCGTGTGCCGGCGTACGGAGGTGGCGTCGACGCCCGCGCCCTTGGCCCGGGCCAGGAAGGCGTCGTGCCTGCCGGTCAGGCTTTTGCGGGCGGCCGTCACCTCGGCGGCCATCACCTCGGCGGCCTTCGCGCGCCCGGCGGCCTTCGTGTCCTTCGTGCCCTTCGCGGCCTTCGTGTCCTTCGCGTCCTCCGTGTCCTTCGCGTCCGCGGCGGAACCGCCCGCGGCGGAACCGCCCGCGGCCGGACCGCCCGCGGACTCCAGCGCCGCGGCGCCCTCGAACTCGACGATGACCCGTTGCGGGCCGAGGCCCGCGGACTCGGAGGCGGCGACGGCCGGCGGGACCGAGGAGAGCAGCCCGCCGAGCACCGCGGCCACCAGGCCCATGTGCGCAGTTCTACGGTGTGAGTGACCCATAGGCGGTACCTAATGCGGCCGGGTCCGGCCAGGGCAACGATTCACCGTGGCCCATTGCTGCCGCTGGCACAGGTGGGCCACGATGGCCCGCATGTCCCAGGAGCTGGCGGCCGTCGGTATCGACGCCTTCGACGAACAGGTCTACCGTGCGCTGCTCGCCCGGCAGGCGGCCGCACCCGCCGAGCTGGCGCGCGAACTGGGCACGGGCGCCGAGCGGGTGGCGCGGGCGCTCGACCGGATGCACGACCTCGGGCTGGTCGGGCGGCTGTCCGGCCCGAGGCGGCGCTACGCGGCGATCGACCCGCAGCACGCGGTGGAGGCGCTGATCCAGGAACGCACCGTGGAACTGGGCCGCGTACGGTCGGCCGCCGGCGAGCTCGCCGGACTCTTCGAGGCGGCCCGGCGCGGCGACGCCAAGGAGGTCGAGATCGTCTCCGGCCGCGAAGCGCTGGGCCGTTGGTTCGTACGCCTCCAACAGGAGGCGAGACAACAGGTCCGCACCCTTGACCGGCCGCCCTACGCACTGACCACCGCCAACCCGGTGGAGGAGACGGCGATGCGCGGCGGGCTGACGTACCGCGCGGTGTACGCCCCGGAGGCGCTGGAATGGCCGGGGGTGCTCGACGACATCCGGCGGCTGGTGGCTCAGGGGGAGCAGGCCCGGGTCCTGCCGGGCCTGCGGATCAAACTGGCCATCGCCGACGACGCACTGGCCCTGATGCCCCTGTCGCTGGACCTGACGGACGTACGCGCCGCGGTGATCCGACCGTCATCACTGCTCGACGCACTGACGGACTACTGGCGGCTGTGCTGGACCCTGGCGACCCCGCTGCTCGCACCACCGGAGCCGACGGGACCCGGAGAGGATTCCGCGGACCCCGGCGAGGAGGACCGGCTGCTCCTCGCCCTGCTGGTCAGCGGGTTGAAGGACGAGGCGATAGCGCGCCAACTCGGCTGGTCGGTACGGACCATGCGACGCCGGATGAGCCGCCTGCACGACCAGCTGGGCGCGGCGAACCGCTTCCAGGCGGGAGCCATCGCGGCCCGGCGGGGCTGGATCTGAACCGCCGCGGGGGGCAGGGGTGTTGCCGCCTTCGCCCTCGTCGCCTCCGTCCTCGTCGGGTTCGTCCTCGTCGTCTTCGTCGGCGTACTGGAACAGGCGCACAGGGCCCTCCCGGAGCCCTCCGCGGACGGCCGGAGCCCCAGCGGCGGGTGCCCCGGCCGCCCGTACGGAATCCCGTTGGCGGCGCCCGGAACCTCCCGGTTAGCATCCGACGATGACCACGCCGGCAGACAAGTCCGCCCATGACGCCGTGCATCGGACCGACCCCGGCGGGCCGGCCGCCCACCTCGACCCGCAGCTCTGCCCGCCGTCCGCCTTCGGGCCGCTCGTCCGGCACGAGGATTCCCGAGTGCGGTACCTGGGGCTGTCCCTGCTCGCCGAGCGCGTGGCCTCGGGCCGGCCGGGAGACGAGGCCGAGCGGGCCCAACTCGCCGAACTGCTGCCGGCATCGGTGGACGGCACGCCGGAGGAGGCGCTCCTCCTGGCGCGGATCCACGAAGGGCTGGGGCCGCACATTCCGGGCGCCCGGTGGCCCTCGTGGCGTACGGCGGCGGGACTGCCGGTCCGGGTACGGATCGCCTGGCTGCGCGCCGAGATCCTCAACGATCCCGTGGTGATCCGGAAGGAGCCCGCGGGCGAACTGCTCTACCAGGCCGTACGGGAGGCCACCGCCACCGCTGCGCACCACCCCGAGCAGCTCGTGAACGAGCTGCTGGCCGGCGGCGACCCGGTGTTGCGGGCCGAGGGGCTGCGGCTGGCCCGGCAGGGGCTGCACGCCGGCCTGCTGGCCCCCGTACGGGTGCGCGCCCACGTGACCGGCCTGCTCGGCTGCGACAGCGCGGCCGTCGTCACTGCCGCGCTGGAGGAACTCGGCCGTCCCTGGGCGGCGTTGGAGCCTCTTCCGGCGGGGCGGCTGTCACCCTTCCTGGCCGCCGCATCCGTGACCGCCCGGCCCGGGGCCGCCGATGCCGCCCTCGCGGCCGCCGCCCTCCACGGACACCGCGGCCTGCTCCGGCAGGTCGTCGACGATCCGGATCTGCCGCCGGGGCTTCGCCGGCGCGCGCTGGAACTGCTCGGCGAGCTGGCGGACCGCGGTGACATCGGCGCGCTGACGGCGATCGCCGCGCGGGACCCGCTGCTGTTCGGCGGCCCGTTGGTGACCTGCCTGCGCGGGCTCCACCGGCGCGGGCACTTCCCGGACGCCCCGCACGTCCCGGCCGTCCTCGGCCTGGCGCTGGCCGACGAGTCGATTCCGCCGCAGGAGGTGGCGACGGTCCTGTTCACCTGCCGCCACGAGATGCTCCGCGTCCTGATGGACGCGGCCCCCGGCGATCCGGGCTGGCCGCGGCGGCTCGCCCTGCTGGTCGCCCTGGCCGGACAGGGCGACCAGGAGCTTGCGATCGGGGAGGCCGTCACCCGGGCCCTCGCCTCGGCCCCCGTGCCGGGCCCGTTCCTCGACGCGATCCGCGCGCTGCGCCACGCTGCTGCCGAAGACGCCGTGATCGCCCTCCTGCCCTCGGCGCCCGCAGCGGCCCTGGACGCGCTGGAGGCCATCGGCGGGCACCGGTCGACGGCAGCGCTGCGGGAGGGCCTCGGCCTCGTCGCGCAGATGGGGGAAGGGGAAGATGAAGGGGAAGCCGGGGGAGACATCGCCCCGCATCTCCGTGCGGTGCGCCACCGTGCGCTCGAAGTGCTGTGGCACCTCACCGAGGATCCGGCACGGCGGCGTGCCCTCCTCGTCCGCCTCGATCCCGCCGATCTGCCCCCGCGCATCGCGGCCGACCTCGGCGGGCCGGACGAGCGGGAACTGGCCCTGCTGAGCTCCCACTTGGACCCGGACCAGCCGGTGGCCGCCCTGTGTCGACTGGCCGCCCACGGCGGCGCGGGCACCCTGCCGGTCATCGCGGACCTGCTCCTGCGCGTGGTGGCCGAGCTGGCGGCCTCCCGGGAACCGGGCGGAGCCGCCCCGCGCCCCGAGGGCGTACGGCAGGCCGGGCAGCCTGCCTGGGAAGGGGCCGGACACTCAGTCGCGGAGCCCGTGGTCCCCCAGGAGGTGCTGGACGCCGTACACGGCCTGGGCCGCCGCCTCCACGAGCGGGCACGGATCAGGCCGGCCTGCCTGCTCGACGCCGCGACCCCGCACGAGGCGGGGCACGCTCTCGTCGCCACCACGGCCCTCGATCTGCTGGACCGGCCCGGACTGTCGAGCGGGGAGCAGGCGGTCCTGCTCGAACTGCTGCTCCGGGCCCCCTACGCGCGCACCCGGGCGCGGGTCCACCGCCTGCTGCGCCACCGCGACCGGCACGTGCGCAAGCACGTGATCGCGCTCCTCGCCCGCGAGGCCGCCGGGGACGGGGCGCAGGCCCTGTCGGCGACGCTGATCGCGCTGATCGCCGCCGAGGACGTGCAGACCGTACGGCAGGCGCTCCTCGCCCTCGGTCATGCGCGGGCCCGCTGGGCCTCCGCGGCGATCGCCGCATGCCTCGACCATCCGAACATGAACGTCAAGAAGACCGCCGCCGGGGTCCTCGTCGGCGCGGGTACGCCCGCGGCGGTACCGGCGCTCCTCTCCTGGCTCGGGCGCCACGACAATCCGGGCCTGCGCGGCACCCTCGTAGAGGCCCTGCGCGCCATCCTCGGCGACGCGTACCCGGCGACCGTCCTCGCCGCCGCGGAAGGCAGCGGCCACGGCCGTACCCGCGAACTGCTGCTGGCCGGCCTCGACGGAGTTCTGCCGGCGCGTTCGGTCCTCGCCCTGAACGCCCAGGACTCCCCGGTCGCTCCGACCCTGCTCACTCTGGTGGCGACCCGCCGCGTCGGCCTCGCCGCCGGGACGGTCGAGGAGCTGTCGACGGCCATGGCCGGGCACGGGATCACCACACCCGCCGCCGCCGTACGCCGGCCGCTGGCGGACCTCGGGGCGGATCCCGAGGTCAACGCGCTGGCGACGGAGGGCTGGCACGCCCCGACCGCGCTGCGCCTCGCCGCGCGCCGCGAGCCTGCGCACCCTGTCCGACTGGGGGCGCTCCGCCCCCTGCTGGCGGACTGGCTGCGGCTGGCCGCCTGCGAACCCGCCGCGCGGGCCCGCGTCCTGCGGCTCACGCTCCGGCTCTGCCCCGCACCGTGGACGACCGGGGAACTGGCCTCCTTCGCCCGTTCGGCCGGGACCCTGCTCGACGGCCTCGCCGAGGCAACGGCCGAGGACCGCCCCGGCCTGATGGCGGTACTCGAAGCGGTCGCCCCGACCCTGCCGGCGATCGAGAAGCAGGCCGTCGCCGCGGCGGTACGCGCACTGCCCGCGGCCCCCTCGGACGGCCCGGCCACGCTGACGCTGCTCCGGAGCCTCGGCGCGGTACTGGTCCGGGCCGACCTCGAACAGGCCATGGAATCAGCCCGGTTGGGCACCAGCCCCCGGCGGGCCGAAGCGGCCGTACTGAGGGACGCGTTCCTGCGGAAGGATGCGCGCGCCGCCCCGCAGCCCCCTGCGGCCACCGCGCCGGCCGCAGCCGCAGCCAACGCGGAAGCCGAAGCCGAGGCGTGGCGGGCCGGGCTGGAGGTCGCGGTGCGTACACCGGGCGCCCTGGCGGAGTTCCGCAGGCTCCGCCCGCCCCACGGCGGCGCCCCGGGCTCCCGGGACCGTCTGGCCGCGCTGATCGACGTCCACGCCTCGGCCGGAACCGAGGCCCGCGCGGCCCTGGCCGACTGGATGGCGGACCTCCAGCCCCTCGACGCACCGCCCTGGACGCTCGCAGAAACCGCTCTCGCCGAAGCCGCTCTCGCTGAGACCACCCGAGCCGAAGCCGCCCGAGCCGACGCACCGCACCCGCGGACCGTGCGCAGCGACGACCTCGACCAACCCCGGTCGGCCGCCCTGCGGGACCGCCTGCTGGCCATGCTGGAAGGACCTGCCGAAGGCGGCCGGCGAACCGCGGCCCTCGCGCTCCTGGAATGGCCCGAGCTCGCATGCGGGCTCGCCGTGCTCCGCGCGTACCTCCGGGGCCGCGTCGACGTACCCGTCGGCGCCGGCCCGACCGCCGGCCCGACCCGCGGGCTGAGCCGCGCACTGGGCGCGGCCGACGAGGCCGAACTGCGCGCGGACGGCGTCCTGCACGACCGGGCCGCCCTCGTGGCGAGCGGACTCGACCCGTCGGACCTGGAACCGCTGGTCCCGCTGCTGCTCGACTGGTGGGAGCACGACCCGCCGTCCGGCAGCTCCGCAGCCGGGCAGGCCCTGCGCCGGGTCCCCGCCGACGTACTGGCGCAGCACCTCGCGGGCCGCCTCGACTCCGGCGCCTGGGGGTTCCTCGACCTGCTCCGCGGGCGCCCCCTGCTGCGCACCCCCGCGCTGACCCGGACCTGCCGACGGCTGCGCGCCGAAGGACGCGAGGACCTCGCTGACACCCTGCTCCTCGTCGACGGCCCGCTGCGCCGCCCGGACACCGCGCGGCAGGACACCGAGGCGCTGGCGGCCCTCCGCGACCGCGGCCCGGCCGCGGCGGCGGCGGCCCCGCCCCCGGCCCGGCAGGAGCTGCTGGAGCTGGCGGGCACGGGCGACCCGGTACGGATACGCCGGGCCCTCACGCGGCTGGCCGAGGAACCGCGCGGCCCGGACACGGACGTGGACCCCGGCCTGCGGGACCTGATCGGCGCCCTGCTGCACCACCCCAGGCCCAAGGTCCGCCTGCACGCCCACCGCACCTCGCGGACCGTGCTGGACCGCCGGACCTACCTCCAGCACACCGCGGTCCTGCTGGACGACCCCCAGCCGGACCTGGTGCGCACGGCGATCCGGACCCTGTGCCACGCGGCCTGGGCCCCCGCGATCCCCGCGGTGACCGGCCTGCTGGAGCACTCCCATCCCGTCGTCCGCAGGGCCGCCGCCGAGGGACTCGTCGCCATGGGCCCGCCGGCGGTCCCGGCGCTCAGACGCGCCGCCGTACACGCCCGTCCCGACAAACGCTCCCTCTACGCGGAGATCCTCGAACGGATCACCACCGCGTGAGCACCCTCCGGATCACCACCGCGTGAGCACCCTCGACCGGTGACCAGGCGGGGCATCCCAGGGGGCGGGCACGACCTCGCCGGGCGCGCGGGGTTCGGCGCATGCCGGGAAGGGGTCGGCCTGCCCTCCGGCCGTCCGCGGACGGGAGATGAGGGAAGCCGACGCCCGGTGGTCATACGTCGGGATGGTGGCACGTGCTCAAGGTGCCACCTGAATCACGGATTCCTCATTCGCCTCTGGTCCAGGCCAGGAAGCGGCTGAACAGGCCGCCCTTGGGCTGCGGCGCGGCAGGGGCGTGCGTACCCGAGGGGCCGGTGTGGGAGGGCGAGGCGTCGGCTGCCTGCTGCTGGGGCGTTTGGCCCGCGGTCGACCCCGCCGGCCAGACGGAAGAGGCGGATCCGGCCGATGCGACCGAGGCGGCCGCCCCGGATCCCTGCGCGACGGCCTTCGGGGTGAAGCGGATCGGGAGGGTGACCAGCGAGCGGCTCCACGGACTCGGCGCCCAGGTGAGCGACTTGAACGGGACGCGCAGCTCCACGTCGTGAAGCTGGTTGAGCAGCGTCTCGACGGCCGTCACGGCGATCATGAAGGCCGGGTCCTTGGCGGGGCAGGCGTGCGGACCCGCCCCGAAGGCCAAGTGCGCCTTCGCGCTGAGCTGTTCCCGGTGCTCGGTCAGCTTCGGGTCGGTATTGGCCGCGGCGAACGAGACGAGGATCGGGTCGTTCGCCCGGATCAGCCGGCCGCCGAGCTCGACGTCGTGCGTCGGGTAGTGGGCGGCGTAGTTGGCGATCGGTGCGTAGTTCCAGAGGGTCTGGGAAATCGCGTCCTCGACCGGGAGCCCGAGCGGCCAGTCCTCTCCGAGGTACAGGGCGCTGCTGGTGCCGATGACCGCGGCCAGCGGCGCGGTGCCGCCGGAGAGCAGGGTGACCAGCTGGTGCAGCATCTCCTCGTCGTTCAGCCCGGCCGAGTGCTCCATCAGGCGCGTCGTCAGGTCGTCCGTCGGACGCCGCCGCTTGAGGGCGATGAGCTCGGTGAGCGCCCCGCCGAGCACCTCGTCGGACCCGGGGGTTCCCTCGAAGAGGCCGCTGATCCCGGCGATCACGCGGTCGCCGATGTCGGGCGGGCAGCCGAAGAGCTCGCTGAAGACCAGCAGGGGCAGCGGCTGGGCGTACTCGGCCATCAGCTCGGCATGGCCGCGGATGTCGGTACTGAACTGGCTGATCAGGTAGTTGGCGGACTGCTGGGTCTGCCGGATGAGCTTGTGCTCGTTGACCGTGGCGAGACTGTCCGTGACGGCCCGCCGCAGCCGGGCGTGTGCCGCGCCGTCGCTGAGGAGGGCGTTGGGGCGGTAGGCCATCATCGGCAGGGCCGGGCTGTCGGCCGGTACGCGGCCTTCGTTCAGCGCGTTCCAGCGCCGGGAGTCGCGTACGAAGGAGGCGGGGTTCTGCAGGATGTACAGGGCGGCGTCGTAGCTCGTGACCAGCTCGACCTCGACGTCGGGAGCGATGTCCACGGGCGCACTGGGACCGTGGGAACGCAGCTGTGCGTAGTGGCTGTCCGGGTCGGCTCCGAAGGACGGGCCGTACATCCGGACGTTCCCGTGCGCGGGGCAGCCGGGGGGTATCTCGTGCGGGTCGTGTGGCTGTTGCATTCCGGCGCTCCTAGACGAGTTGGGACATGAGGTGTTTCACGAGGGTGATGAGGGCCCGCGCGGAGGAGTTCTCGTCCCGTACGTCGCACTCCACGACAGGGGTCTCGGGGGCGAGGTTCAGAGCCTCGTGCACCTCGTCGAGCGGGTAGTGAGTGGTGCCCTCGAAGTGGTTCACGGCGATGGCGTACGTCAGGCCGAAGCGTTCGACGAGATCCAGGATGGGGAAGGACTCGTGCAGCCGCTCCGGGTCGACGAGGACCAGCGCCCCCAGCGCACCCCGGGAGAGCTCCTCCCACATCTCCTTGAAGCGCTCCTGGCCCGGCGTTCCGAAGAGGTAGAGCACCAGGGTGTCGCTCAGGGTGAGCCGGCCGAAGTCCATGGCGACGGTGGTGGTCGTCTTGTCGGGCGTGCCCGACAGGTCATCGAAGCCCACGCTGGCCTCGGTGATCTCCTCCTCGGTCCGCAGGGGCTCGATCTCGGAGAGACTGCCGATGCAGGTGGTCTTGCCGACCCCGAAATGCCCCACGATGAGAATCTTCACCGCGTGGGAAACATCTGGATCCAGGTACACGCGTTACGCTCCGAATCGATTCTTCAGGCCTTCGAGCACGGCGCTGACCAGCTCTTTGTCGACACGTTCGGCGCGCGGGATCGGTGTCCTCGCAAGGATGAGTTCGTCCTCCTCCAGCTGCGCCAGCAGGATGCGGACGACACCCAGGGGCAGGTGCGTGTGCCCTGCCACCTCGGCCACCGACAGGAAGCCGTTCGCGACCAGGTCCATGACCCGCCCCGCTTCCGGGGACAGCGTGCGCGCCGCCACCTGTCCGTGCTCGGCCGCCGCGGTCACGAGCGTCGTGTGCTCGTACTCGTGGTCCGGGGGCAGTGCCCGTCCGTTCGTGATCACGAAGAGGGGGACTAATGGAGAGGTCAGTTCCAGCTCCGCGTCCCAGTGGGGCCCCTCAGACATGGCTGACCCCCTTCCCCGATGCCGCCGCGGCCGTCAGCCGGGGAACCACCTCGTGCAGGCGCGTGGTGAACTGCTCGATGTCGCAGTCGTGTTCGGCGGCGGCGGCCAGGAAGGCGTCGGGGCCGGCCGCCATCAGGAAGATCCAGCCGTGCTGGAACTCGATGACCGTCTGACGCCATTGCGGGTCCTCGACGGCCCCGGCGAACTGGGAAGTGACCCGGCTGTAGGCGTGGATGCCCGTCATGGCCGCGGAGATCGTGTCCGCGAGGTCGCGGCTCATCCCGTTGGTCGCCCCGCGGGGAAGTCCGTCCGACCCCAGCAGTACGGCGTGGCGGGCTCCCTTGACCTCCGACATCACCCGGTCGAGATCGCCCAGGACGAATCCCGCGTCACCGGGGCCCTGCTGCCGGGGGGCGCCCCCGCGCGGACCTCCGGCGTCCTCGGTGTTCACCCGCGGGGGAGAGGTGAGGTTGTTGCCCAGCCGGGCGACGAGGCGGTGCATGCGGAAGGAGATCTGCTGCATGTCCACATCGGGCGCGGCCGCGGCGGCGAGGTAGGAACCCTGCCCCGCCCCGATCAGGAAGCTCCAGCCGTGCGCGAACTCGATGATGGTCTGGTTCCACTGCCGGTCCTCCTGCGTCCCGGCGAAGTGGGCCGTGGCCCGGCTGAGCGACTGCATCCCGGCCATGGCCGCCGAGATCGTACGCACGTCCTTCTCGGCCAGGCCTTCGGTCGCGCCGCGAGGAAGGCCGTCGGCGGACAGCAGGACGGCGTGCCGTGCACGGGGCACGTTGTGCACGATGTCCTCGAGCATCCACGACAGGTCTGCGGTCATGCCTCTTCGGGCCCTTCGAACGAGGTGGCGTCAAGGTTGCGGCCGGAGAGCGTGCCGCGCTGGAAGGCCCCCAGGCTGCGCCCGGAAGCGCGGCCCGTGTCCCCCGGGGTCCGCGGTGCCGGCGCGGTGGCGTCGGGGACGCTCGCGATGGGCGCCTGGCGTGCGCCGCGCTTGGGCAGGCCGTGCATGGTGCGCGACGTCGGGCCCTGGGCGGGCCGGCTCTCGGCGGCGCGCCGGAAATCGCTTACCGGAGCCTGGGCGGCCGGAGCTTCGCCGAACGGGGCTTCGCTGAAGGGAGCCTCGCTGAACGGGGCTTCGCTGAACGGAGCCTGCTGCACGGGCGTGATCTCCTCCATGGTCCACAGCTCCTCGGGCAGGAGGACGACGGCCCTGACGCCGCCGTACCGGGAGACTCCGGTGACATCGACCTTGAAACCGTGCTGACGCGCGATCAGGCCGATGACCGGGAAGCCGAACTTGGGCTGGGTCCCGAGCTGCGAAAGACGGGGGGCGATCTCTCCGGAGAGCAGCCCGGTCGCCCGCTGCCGTTCCTCGTCGTTCATGCTGACACCGGCGTCGTCGATGACGATGCACAGGTTGTTCTGGACCCGCTGGAACGTCACCTCGATCGGCGCGTCGTGCTGCGAGAAGCTGGCGGCGTTGTCGAGCAGCTCCGCCACGGCGAGGGCGACGGGCGCGACCGCGGACGCCTTCAGGGCGAGACTGGTCTGCTGCATGATGGCGACCCGGTGGAAGTTGCGGATCTGCCCCTGGGCGCTGCGCACCACGTCGTAGACGCTGGCGGGCCTGTTGCGGCGGCCGAGCGGCGCCCCGCACATGACGGCGATGCCCTGGGCCTTGCGCGCCATCTGGGCGTTGGCGTGGTTGACGTCCAGCAGGTCGCTCAGGACGGAGTGTCCGCCGTACTTGCGCTGGATGCCGTCGAGAAGCGTCGTCTGCTCGGCGGCGAGGCTCTGCAGGAGGCTGGCGGCACCCTTGAGGACGGTCTTGGTGTTCTCCTCCGCGGCTTCCTTGGCCGCGCGGAGCGTGGCCTCCTGCTCGCCCTGGAACCGCAGCAGATCGGCGCGCGATGCGTGCAGGTGGCTGTCCGCCGCGAGCAGCTGGTGCCTCAGCTCGGCCTCGGTGTGCTCCTTCTTGGCCCCCAGCGCTCTGTTGCGGGCGACGAGTGCCACGACCGCGACGACGGCTGTCGCCGCCACCGCAACCAGGCACCACACAAGTGCGTCTTGATTCATGGAAACCTTTCCCGGCGCGTGCCATGCGGACGGCTGCAGATACACCTCGCGAGGCCCCGCAACACAGCTGATCGGCACGGTTCACCTGCTGCTGCGCGGAGAGCATGCCGCCGATCCAAATCGGCATCTGCGTCCAAATGCATCAAGATCACAGATGCCCGGGATGCTATCACCGGATCATCACCTCCCCGGACGCCCGCTTTGCCGCCCGAACCCCCAACCGGACTGTCACGGTTGTGGGTTGACATGCCCTTTCGGCCCTTCTTGTCGGCCGTCGGCCACCCCCTCCCGCACTCGGTCCGTTAAGCAGTTCTTCACGCGAGGTGCGGCGATCTCTCACAACTATTCGCCGTACGGCCGGCCGACGCCCGGTCCGTGTGTCCGCTACTTCCTGACGCGTCGGCAGGTGCCCGCAGGGTCCCGTCCAGTGAGCGACTTTCGGCCAGGCGGCGTGATTTCGCTCCTTCGCACGCCGCGGGGCTGCCGCTTCCCTTGGCTCGTACGCCGGTGTGCCGACCCCCTCGCCGCACCCCGGCCCCCGGAGGATTCATGGCATCCGACCGGGAGCGGGGGCTCGACGCCGGAACCGCGCGGATCCCTCCCGCTGGGGACAAGGGCATCGTCAAGCCGCTCATTCCGGCAGGCTAGGCGGGACCGGGGGAGACGGACCTGGCCGCGCTCCGGGCCCGCCCATTCGCAATTCAATGTTCAATTACCCGAGGGCGATATCCGTGAGGCAGAGCCGTAGCCGGCCGGACGGCGAAGCGGAACCCTCGGCGGAGCAATCCCGTGCGCCACGGCAGGGAAACCCATGGCACACCGACGGCGCCTGCACGAGACTGCGCGGATG
This sequence comes from Streptomyces sp. NPDC058401, assembly GCF_042722885.1. NCBI lineage: Bacteria > Bacillati > Actinomycetota > Actinomycetes > Kitasatosporales > Streptomycetaceae > Streptomyces > Streptomyces sp. NPDC058401. The sequence continues at coordinate 9,396 of NZ_JBHXKA010000053.1, read as the reverse complement.
AGCGACACCCGCCCCCACAGCCACCGCCACCCCTGCCCCTGCTGCGGTCACCGGGTGCTGGACGACATGCCGGGCTCCTACGAGATCTGCCCCGTCTGCTTCTGGGAGGACGACGGGATCCAGTTCCGCTGGCCGGCCATGGACGGCGGAGCGAACAAAATCTCCCTGATCGAGGCCCAGCAGAACTACCAGGACTACGGCGCCTGCGACCAGCGCCGCCGCGAGCACGTCCGCCCCGCGAACGAGCACGAGCCGCTCGACCCCGCCTGGCGCCCCATCGACCCGACCCGCGACTCCTTCGAAGCCTGGGACGATGAAGAGAGCGTCCCGTGGCCGGACGACCGCTCGGTCCTCTGCTGGTGGCTCCCCACCTTCTGGCGCCTCCCGGGCGCCTGAGGGCTGCACGGCCGCCGTCTTCGCAGGTCAGGGTCGCTGGGCGCGATGCGGGCTCGGACGGTTCGCGTGCGTCCGGGATGCGGCCCACGGGAGGAGCCGTGATCCTGGAACGAACACGGGGGCCGCGGCGAGGAGGGCCGAGATGTCTGTGATGGACAAGCTCAAGCAGATGCTGAAGGGTCACGAGGACCAAGCGGCACAGGGAATCGACAAGGCCGGTGACTTCGTCGACGAGAAGACGCAGGGCAAGTACAGCAGCCAGGTCGACACGGCCCAGGCAAAGCTGAAGGAACAACTGGGCGGCACCCAGCCCCCGGACGACACCCCGCCCCGGCAGTAGAACGAGCCGCAGCACGCGAAGGCCGACGTCCACACCGGCCGGCCCGGCCCGGCAGCACCCGGATGGCGAGCCGGGGATAGCCGGGGACACCTGCTCCGGCGTTTCGCGCCGGAGAATGCCGCGTCCCCATCGGGTGGCGAGGGCGGCGACGTCCTACTGGTGCCGACCGCAGCCGACCGCCGGCCGGCACCAGTACCGGCTCGGCACCAAGGTCCCCGTCGCACGCAGGCGGGCGTCGCACCTGCCTGAAGTCACCGCCGATGCAAAGCCCGCCTGGCGACAGCGGCCGTCAGCAACTCGTCGTCGAAGTGCGAGGCGACGGCAAGCTGGGTTGCGCCTGCGCGCGCGTTCAGCATGCTCTTCGTGATCCGCACGGTGGTCGGGTCACGACGAATGATCGGCTTCGCCCAGCGCGCGACCGCGGCGTCGAGATCACCTGCGGGCACCACCTCATGCAGGATGGACAGTTGCTCCGCCCTGGCGGAGTCGAACGGCTCGGCCGTGAGCAGGAGCCGGCGAACCCAGGCCTGCCCCGCCTCTTCGGCGAGACGGGGAAGGACACCTCCCCAGGCGGGCGGAACTCCGAGGCCGACCTCCGGCATCCGGAATCGGCAGGTGTCTGCTCCGACGCGCAGATCGCAGAAGACCGCGAGCCCGAGGCCGGCGCCTATGACATCGCCGTGGAGGCGGGCGATGGTGACGATTCCCAGTTGCGAGAGCGTCGAGCACACCCGCTGGGCCTTGTCGGCGAGGGACCTCAGCTCGGAGCCGGACGGGTCCCTCTCCAGCAGTGCGGGGAACTCCGAGCGGTCACCTCCCTGGCAGAAATGGTCTCCCGCACCGGACAGCACCATCACGCGGACGGTGCTGTCATCCTCCAGGGCGCGCAGGACCTGCAGCAGTTCGCTGAGCATCTGGCCGTCGACGCTGTTGCCCGTCTCGGGGCGGTTGAGCTGCACCCTGAGGATGGGCCCTTCGTCGGTCACCTGGAGGGCCTTGAAGTCCGTGAGCATGTGGGGCCTTGTCTCGTTTCTCGAGCGGGTGGTCAGGTGAGGGTGAGTTGCAGGGACGCAATCCGTCGGAAGGCTACGCGGGACGCCCATCGCGGGGGCCCGCTCAGGCGCGGCCGTATCGAGCGCCCGAGGAGCGAGGTGAGGAGGGTGACAGCTTCCAGGCGGGCGAGGGCGTTGCCCGCGCAGTAGTGGATTCCTGCTCCGAAGGCCAGGTGGGACGCTCCGCGACCGGGGCTGAAACGATGGGGGTCGGGGTAGCGTTCGGGATCGTGATGGGCGGCCCCCACCATGAGCTGCACCATCTGGCCGGCCGGCACCAGGGTGTCTCCGAGCCGGGTATCCGTCGGGGCCACGCGGCTGATCATGTGGATGGGGGCGTCGTAGCGCAGTACTTCATCGACGGCGTCCGGGATGAGTTCGGGGTTGCGGCGTAGTACTTCCAGCTGCTCGGGGTATTGGAGGAGCAGGCGCACCGACGTGGACAGGACGTGCGAGGTCGTCTCCAGCGCCGCGAGAATCATGAAGAGCGCGAGAGCGTGAACGGCTTCGTCCGCGCGGTGCCGGTCAGGTTCGAGCCCATCCCAAGTCCGAAGCCACGCCGAAATCGGATCGCTCCCCGGGTTCTTACGGCGCTCACGGATCAACTCGGCGAAGTAGGCGCGCAGTTGCCTCGTTGCGTTATCGGAGAGGGCCAGCTGGCTAGGCGTGGGGAAGAGCTCCTGCGCGAAGACCTGGTCATGTGTCAGGTCGCGCAGTAGTCCGTAGTCGGTGGCAGGTATGCCCATCCACTCGCCGATGGTGATGATGGGCAGTTCTTCGCTGACGAGTGTGTGGAAATCGGCCGGCCCATGGCGCAGTTGGTCCGTGAACTCGGTGAGCAGCCGGTCGACGGCCCGCTCCACGAACGGACGAAGGACTGCGAGTGAGCTGTGGGGGAAGAGGCCCCCCAGGGACCGCCGTTCCCTCGTGTGCTGGGGTGGGTTGAGCATCGGCAGAGACGCGGCCATCTGCTGCGAGGCTGGTGAATTCCCTTGAGGCGAATGGTTTCTTCGCCAGTCGGCGTCGGGAACGCTCCAAGCTTTGTCTCGAAGGATCTGGTCACAGAGAGCGTAGGACGTGACAATGTATCCGCCCCACGGCGCCGGGATAAGCTCTCCCATTTTCGCGAGTTGCCGATAGGCCGGCAGCGGATCCGACTGTCCCGCCTCTGTCCGAAGCCGAGAAAAGATAGCCGTCAAGGCCCGCCGGTCGACGCCGACAGTAGCCGTGGAAGTATTCAAAACAGCTCTTTCTTGCAAGATCGAACAGTGATGGCCAGCGCTGCCTACCCTCACCGTTGATCTTCCACGCAAAAAGGAGATTTTCCCCACACCGATCTGCGGCATGCCGCGCAGGCGAGAGTCTGAAGAATCGTTTCTTTTATGGACATCCAGTGCAAAATGCCCTGAGCTCGCCTGTCCTTCACGGAAGGGGTGCAGGCCCTCAGGGCCGCGGGTCGAGGAAGGCCTGATAGAGATCCCGGCCCCGAGTGGGCGAGTAGTCGATTTGCCTGAGGATCCGCGGATGCGCGATTACGATCATGAGATTCTCGTACATCGTCGACATCCGTTCTTCCAGGCCATCGAGGTTCCCGTAGATGGAGTGACCTGTCAGAACGAGGCCCGACCACGTGCCGGAGATCTGGTGCGCCTGGTCGGCGGTCTTCACGTCGGAGCCGATCTCGCCTCGCCGTTGGGCTTCGTTCAACTGTGCGGTGTTGAATTTGATCCATTCGGGCCAGGGAGTTCCGTACACCTCTCGCGCCTCATGGGTCAGCGACAGGCGCAATGCAGCCATGATCTTCGGGTCCCGGGAGATCCTGTGACTCAGGATCAATCCGGCGTCGACCACCTCTTGAAGCTTGATTTCCTGGGGGACGAGCCCGTCGACTTGAAGGGTCGATTCCAGGATCGCTACCGCGAGGTCCTTCTTTGACCGGAAGTGAAAATAGAAGGCCCCCTTGGTTACGGCTGCAACCCGGATGATCTCATTGACCGATGCTCCCTCGTATCCATTCCGCTCGAATACGAGGCCGGCCGCATCAAGGATCTTTCCGTATGTCCACTTGGCGCGGTCTGACTGCGCCCTGGACAGCTTGTGTGCCTCGGGCACGTTCCTTACCCCCTTCTGCCGTCACTGACGAGCTCACTCGTGATCTTCACGGCGAAAGCGAGACTCTCACAGCCTGAGCAGATCGCGTAAGCCCCGACCGGGACGGGGCCGCGCCGGCCGGCCTCAAGGGCCCTCCGGGGAGAAGGCGGGCTCACCCAAGTCGACGCCGAGCTCGGTCATGTGCTTCCGGGGTCCGCCCAGTCGGGTCGTGCAAGCGGGCAACTGGCCTCCTTCCGCGCCTCCGTGGTCGGTTCCGCTTGACGCCTGCGCAACTGGCGTCCCAAGATGGCGCCAGCTGAACAGACCGACTGGTCCGCTGTAAGTCCGATAGGTATCCAGGTAAATGGGACATCACTCCCGTAAGGGGTTGAGTCTCCTTGAAGGCGTCGAGTGTCCAGGCCGGCACTTGAGCCGGGTCAAGGTGGGCGGAGAGCGGGATGTGGGCTCTATCGCAAGCATTGAGCAGGGGGCGTTCCCCTCAACTGGAGGCAGGCGATGTGAACAGACCAATCGGTCTACTGGCGGACCGGGCTGTCTGTCGAGAGGCGAGCGGGTAGGCCATCCGCCGCGACGTCTGACTGCATCCCGCGCTGCGCGATGCCTGCCTCAAGGGCATGACCAACTGGGTCTGGACTCCGGTGCCGACCCGGTTCACCACGAAGGAGCGATGCATGCACTGCGCCACCCCCATCCGCGTCTTGGCCTCCAGGGATACAGGCTGGTCGCGGAGACCTCGCGGCCACTGAAGGCGGTCGTGCCCACGTGTTCGCCGTCCAGCTACTTCGTGCATGGCCGGAGCATGTCGTCACAGTTCGAGAGGGGGCAGGAAGCTGGTTTGACGAACCGGAGCAGAGATCCACACGGTGCCCGTGGCGTCCCTGTTGCCGTCGGATGCACAGCGTCTCGGGGGGCCTGTGCCACGACCATGCACAGGTACTCGCCGAGAGCGGCAGGGAGCTCGAAAGGCGGCGACGACGCCGGCGGCCTGAGCGGGCTGACCGCTCGCGCCGGCAGGGGTCTCCATCAGCGCGGTGCACCGTATGCGTCACGCGGCGTCGGCGGCGCCCCCTGGTAGTGGCCGGGGCGCGCGTTGCCGGCTAGAGCCAGTCGCGCTTCTTGAAGATGACGTACAGGCTCACGCAGACCATTGCCATCAGCAGGATCGCGAAGGGGTAGCCGCCCGCCCACTTCAGCTCCGGCATGGACTCGAAGTTCATGCCGTAGATGGTTCCCACCAGGGTGGGGGCGAACAGGATGGCCGCCCACGAGGAGATCTTCTTGATTTCTTCGTTCTGTTCGAAGCCGGCCTCGGCCAAGGCGCGCATTTCGGCGTTCTGTTGTTGGGAGACCAGGGTGGCGTTGACCGTCAGGATTTCGGTCAGGGCCTGGCGGAAGCCGTCCACGCGTTCGCTGGTGTGGGTGACGTGGTCGGCTACGTCGCGGAGGTAGCGCTGGAGTTCCTCGTCCGTGCCGTATTTGGCGAAGCCGGCCATCAGGCTGTGGAGCATGCCGACCAGGGGGCGGGTGGCGCGCTGGAACTCGACCATTTCCCGGGAGAGTTCGTAGATGCGGCGTGAGACTTCCGGGTCGCCGCTGAAGACCTCGGTCTCGATCTCGTCCATGTCGATCTGGACGCCCTCGACGACGGGGGCGTAGCCGTCGACCACCGCGTCGAGGATGGCGTACAGGGCGGCTTCCGGGCCGAGGGAGAGGAGTTCGGGGGACTCCTCCATGCGGCGGCGGACCGCCGAGAGGTCCGGGGCCGCGCCGTGGCGGACCGTGATCAGGAAGTCGGGGCCGACGAAGATGTGGAGCTCGCCGAAGTCGACCTCCTCCAGCGCGTCCAGGTAGCGGGCGGCCCGCAGGACGACGAAGAGGGTGTCTCCGTAACGCTCCAGCTTGGGGCGCTGGTGGGCCTCCAGGGCGTCTTCGATGGAGAGCGGGTGGAGGTTGAACTCATCGGCCAGGGAGTGGAGTTCGGTCTCCGTGGGGCGGTGCAGGCCGATCCAGGCCATGCCGTCGGGCTGTTCGCGGAGTTGGCGGAAGGTGTCGGCGAGGGTGGTGGGCGAGGCGATCCGGACCCCGTCGCGGTAGACCGCGGAGTCGATCACGCTGCGGTGGTCCGCGGGGGTGGGGGCCGGCGGGGGCGGCTTCGGGGACCGTGGGGGTGCGGACGGGGGAGGGGAAGGGAGAGCGGCCGGACGTCGCCAGCCGGCTCGCTTCGCGGGCCCGGCGCCGGACGGGGGCGAGGGGCGGCGGTCTGGTCGCTCCGACATCGCAGGTCAGCTCCCGGTCGAACGGGTGTTTACGGGCAAGGTGCAGGATATCCGGGTGAATGGATCCCGGGGTTCACGCGGGTCCGTGCAGGTCCGTGCAGGCCCGTGCTGGTCCGTGCTGGTCCGTGCGCACGGATGAGGCCGGTCCGGAGTTGCGGACAGAGGATGTCCGCATGGCTCGCTACGTTGCTGTCATGGCCTCCAAGACGACGCGTCCCGTACTCGACACCCGTGCGCTGAACCGCGCCACGCTCGCCCGCCAGCTGCTCCTGACCCGCGCCGAGATGTCCGCGCAGGACGCCACGGGGCACCTGCTGGGTCTCCAGGCACAGAACGTGAAGCCGCCCTACTTCCAGTTGCACGCCCGCCTCGCCGGATTCGGGCCGGCCGAGCTCGCCGGGCTGATGGAGTCCCGGCAGGTGGTCCGGATGGTCACCATGAGGTCCACCATCCACACCCACACCGTCGACGACGCGCTCACCCTGCGCCCCCTGGTCCAGCCCGCACGCGACCGGGAGATCAACTACTTCCGCAAGGGCCTGGTCGGAGTCGACCTGGACAGGCTGGCCGAGCGCGCGCGGGCGTTCGTGGAGGCGGAACCGCGGACCATGGCGGAGATACGGGAGGAACTGCTCAAGGAGTGGCCCGGCGCCGACCCGCAGTCGCTGTCCGTCGCCGCGCGCTGCCGGCTGCCGCTCGTCCAGGTCACCCCGCGCGGGGTCTGGGGGAAGAGCGGACAGGTCCGCCTCACCACCCTGAACCAGTGGGTGGGAGAGGGGAAGGGAGGAGAAGTCGGAGAGGGCGCCGGGATCGATGACGTCGTTCTGCGGTATCTCGGGGCCTTCGGGCCCGCATCCGTCAAGGACATGCAGACGTGGGCCGGGCTCACCCGGCTGCGCGAGGCCTTCGAGCGGCTCAGGCCCGGACTGGAGGTGTTCCAGGACGAGAACGGCGTCGAACTGTTCGATCTGCCCGACGGGCCCCGCCCCGATGCCGGGCAGCCGGCCCCGCCCCGCTTCCTTCCGGAGTTCGACAACCTGCTCCTCTCCCACGCCGACCGCTCCCGGGTGATCGCGCCCGAGCTGAAGGGGAGCACCTGGTCCGGCAACCAGGCCCATTGCACGCTGCTCCTCGACGGCTTCCTCGCCGGGCTCTGGAAGCTGGAGGGCGGGGCGAAGGGCGGGGCGAAGGCCGGAGCGGGCGGAGGGGTGCTCACCGTCGAGCTGTTCTCCGCCGTCTCCAAGGCCGGTAAGGCGGAGATCGTGGCCGAGGGGGAGGCCCTCCTCGCCGCCATGGGCGACAGCTCGGGTGAGGGCCCGGCGGGCGGCTCCGTCCGCTTCGGGCCCATCCGCGGCTGAAGCGGCACGGCGGAGGCGGAGGCGGACGGAGGCCGAGGAGGGACCGCGGCTGAGCCGCGGCGCGCCGGGTCCCGGAGACCCGGCCCCGTCGCGCTCTGGTGGCCCGTACGCCGGACACGGCACGATGCCTGGCACGACCGAGATCACCCGCGATCGTTCTCGTTCGTGGCGGGCCGCTCGACCACCGGCGGACGGTGGCGGCGCGTCGGCCGGGCAGCAGCTGTTCGGGATCAGGGACCTAGGAGTGAGCACATGCGGATTCCCATGACCGTCACGGACTTCCTCGACCGGGCGGAGCTGGGGTTCTCGTCCAGCCCGGGCGTGGTGGACGAGCCCGACCAGCCGGCTCCACCGGTCCCCGAATCGACGTACGGGAGGCTCGGCGAGCGCGTACGGGCCTGGCAGGCGGGATTCGACGCGCTGGGGGTCGGCGAGGGCGAGCGGGTGGCCGTGGTCAGCCACAACTCCGCCCGGCTCCTGGAGCTGCTGTTCGCGGTGCCGATGAGCGGGCGCGTCTGCGTACCGGTCAACTTCCGGCTGAGGCCGGAGGAGGTCGACTACGTGGTCCGGCAGAGCGGGGCCTCGGTGCTGCTCGTCGACCCGGAACTGGACGAGGCGCTGTCGGGCGTCAAGGCCCGCCACCGCTTCGTCCTCGGGCCGGAGACGGACACGGCGCTGATGCGCTTCGGTGTGGAGCCGCGCCCCTGGTCGCATCCGGACGAGGACGCGACCGCGACGATCAACTACACCTCGGGGACCACCGCCCGCCCCAAGGGTGTGCAGCTGACCCACCGCAACATCTGGGTGAACGGGCTCACCTTCGGCCTGCACACCCGGGTCTGGGAGCGCGACGTCTACATGCACACGCTGCCGATGTTCCACTGCAACGGCTGGGGCATGCCCTTCGTGATGGCCGGGCTCGGCGTCAAGCAGGTCGTGCTGCGCAAGATCGACGGCGCCGAGATCCTGCGCCGGGTCGAGGAACACGGCGTCACGCTGATGTGCGGTGCCCCCGCCGTCTGGAACACCGTGCTGGACGCGGCGGCGAGCTGGGAGGGCGAGATCCCGGGCCGCGACCGGGTGCGCGTCGTCTGCGCGGGCGCCCCGCCGCCGAGCCGGACGATCCAGCGCATGGGCGAGGAGCTGGGCTGGGAGTTCACCCAGATCTACGGCCTCACCGAGACCTCGCCGCTGCTCACCTTCAACCGGACCCGCCCCGCCGACGCGGAGCTGCCGGCCGGGGAACGGGCGCGCCTGCTCTCGCGTGCGGGGATGCCCGCGCTGGGGGTGAAGCTGCGGGTCTCCGAGGACGGCGAGGTCCTGGCCAGGTCGAACGTCGTACTGGAGGGGTACTGGGACAAGCCCGAGGAGACCGCGGCCGCCCTGCGGGACGGCTGGTTCCACACCGGCGACGGCGGCACGGTCGACGAGGTCGACGGCCACCTCACGATCTCCGACCGGAAGAAGGACGTGATCATCACCGGCGGCGAGAACGTGTCGTCGATCGAGGTGGAGGACGCGATCTTCAGTCATCCGGCGGTCGCGGAGGTCGCCGTCATCGGCGTGCCGCACGAGAAGTGGGGCGAGACGATCAAGGCCCTCGTGGTCCTCGCCGAGGGAGTCGACGGGGAGGCCGTCCAGGAGGCGGACATCATCGCCCACTGCAAGCAGCGTCTGGCCGGGTACAAGGCCCCGACGAGCGTCGAATTCCGCGCCACCATCCCGCGTACGGCCACCGGCAAGATCCAGAAGTTCAAGCTCCGCGAGCCGTACTGGACGGGCCAGGAGCGGCAGGTGAACTGACCCCGGCCCAGGCCCCGGCCCGCGCGCAGCCCCGTAACGACCGAGGGCCGGTACGGGGC
>NZ_JBHXKA010000052.1:0-53134 GCF_042722885.1 Streptomyces sp. NPDC058401 | reverse complement strand
CCCCAGGGGTCCGGGCGCAGCCCGGGGGGCCTTCGGGTCAGGGCGGAGCCCTGGGAACGGTGGAAGGGCGGGTAGGGGACTCCGCCCCGCGCAGCGGTGTCGGCCGGGTGGTCCGTGTCAAGGGGCCGGAAGGGTGATGGGCTCGCGGAGCGGGGTGCGGAGGGCACGCTTAGGGTGGGGCCAACTGGTCCGGGGGGCCGCTCCAGGAGGGTGCAGTGCACCGTTCCCGTTCCGGAGCCCGCTCGGCTGCGCGGGCTCGTACGCGAATAGCCGCCGGATTCCTCGGCACCGCCCTGGCCGCCGGCGCCCTGCTCGCCGCCGTGCCCGGAACGGCGCCCGCGCGCACCCCGCGGACCCCCGCGCCCGCGGGGATCGCGTGGGGAGCGTGCCCCGAGAAGCCCGTGCCCGACGGCATGCGCTGCGGCACCCTCACCGTGCCGCTCGACTACGGGGCCAAGGGCAAAGCGGATGCGAAGGGCAAGGTCCGCATCGCCCTCGCCCGGCTCCCCGCCACCGGCCCCCGCGCCAAGCGGCTCGGCTCCCTCGTGCTGAACTTCGGCGGCCCCGGCGCCCCCGGCGTCTCCACCCTCGCCACCGACCCCAATGCCTTCGCGGAGCTCAACAAGCGCTACGACCTGGTCGCCTTCGACCCCCGCGGCGTAGGCCGCAGCGCCCCCGTCACCTGCGGCGGAAGCCCCCCGGAGGGCGGCGCGGCCCCCGTCGGGCCCGCCGCCGAGCTCGCCGCCCTGCGCGCCGTCGCCAAGCGCTGCGCGCTGGACTCCGGGCCCGTGCTCCCGTACGTCGGTACCGTCAGCGTGGCCCGCGACATGGACCTGCTGCGCCAGGCCCTCGGCGAGGACCGGCTCGACTACCTCGGGTTCTCCTACGGCACGCGCCTCGGCGCGGTCTACGCCGCACTGTTCCCGCACCGCACCGGCCGCATGGTCCTCGACGGGGTCGACACCCTCACCGAGCCGCTCGGCGAGCAGGCCCTGCTGTCGGCGGTCGGCCAGCAGCGGGCGCTCGACAACTTCCTCGTCTGGTGCGCCCACCGGCAGGACTGCGTCTACGGGACGAACACCCGTACCGCCAAGGAGAAGGTCCAGGCCCTCGTCACCCGCCTGGACGCAACCCCGCTGACCGGTGAGGGCGGACTGCGCTTCACCGGGCAGGACGTGGCCGATGCCATCGGGGTCGCCCTGTACTCGCAGAAGGCGTGGCCCGACCTCGCGGACGCGCTCGCCCTGGTCGAGCGCAACGGCGACCCCGTGGGGCTGATGCAGCTCGGCGGTCCGGAGGAGCCGCCGCCGCCCCGCGAGGAGGTCGCCGGGGCGGTCGCCGTGCCCGCCGACAACGCCAGTGCCGCGCTCGTCGCCGTGAACTGCGCCGACGACCCGGACCGCGGCGACGCCAAGGCCTCCCCGGTGGCCGTCGCGCAGGAGCTGGAGGCGCTCCAGCCGGTCTTCCTGGCCGCCTCGCCGATCTTCGGGCCGCGCCAGCTGATGACGGTGCTGGCCTGCTACGGGCGCCCCGCCGGCACCGATTTCATCCGCGGCATCGACCGCCCCGCCGGGATCCCGCGGATCCTGCTCGTCGGTACCCGGGGGGATCCGGCCACCCCGTACGAGTGGACGGAGGAGACGGCGAAGCGGCTCGGCAACACCGTGATCGTGGACTACAAGGGCGACGGACACACCGGGTACGTGGCCTCGCGCTGCGTGCAGGGGTACGTGGACCACTTCCTGATCGACGGCCGGCTGCCCTCCGGGACGCGCTCCTGCCCCGCCGGGGACTCCTGACCTGGGCGGGGTTAGGGTGACGCGCTCGATGTCCGACGGTGGGGGGAAAGACGCGTGGTGCGGGAACAGCGGAAACAGGTGGGGTGGGCGGTCTGCGGAGTCGTGGCCGGGATCGCGCTGTTCGCGGGCTGCAGCAGTGGCAGCAGTGGCGGTAGTGGCGGCGGTGGTGACGATGCTGCGGGTGCCGGTGGCAGCGGCATGAGCGCGGAGGCCGCCCCTTCGGCGGGTGCCTCCGGAGCCCCGGTGTCCGGGAAGGCGGCCGTCGCCGAGGAGGTCAAGTCCCTTCTGGAGGCGCGACTCACCCCGGACGAGGGCCGGTTCGGCTCCGGCAGCGGATCGCCCTGTTCGGCGGGTTCGGCCAAGCTGTTCACCCAGGCGTGCGCGGACGCGGCCGCGGCGACGGACGCGGACGCGGCCTACGCCCTGACCAGGATCGGCGGCCGCCCTGGGTTCGCCACGTTGACCTCGGCGGCGCAGAAGATCCAGAAGGCCGCCGCCAGGTACCAGGAGCTGGGCTGCGCGAAGAACCCGGCGGACGCACCGGACCGCCAGGCGTGCCTGGCGGCGGGGGCCGTCCTCGCCCAGGGCTTCCCGGACCTGCGCACCGGGGCCAACCTCGGCCTGGCCGGCAAGTAGCCGCCAGCCGGGCCGGGTGACCGGGTGGTCAGCAGTTGGGGTGCGTGGCGCGACCCGCGAAGCGGTCCGCGAGCCAGTTCCCGACCGTGAGGGAGTGGGTGATCACGCCGCTGACGTGCTCACCGATCCAGATGGTGTCGAATTCGAGGTTCGTGCCCCGCGCGCACCAGTCGGAGCGCAGCCGGCTGCCGACGGCGTACGGGATGAGCTCGTCACCGAGCGCGTGGTACTGGTACACGGGCGCGGCCGGGGCGGTGCGTCCGAGCTTGCTCTGGTTCAGCCGGGCCTGCCAGTCCGGCTGCGCGAGCGGGTTGCGGGTGGTCAGGTCGGAGATCCGTTTGAAGGAGCCGGCGATGGCGTCGATCGCGACGCAGTTGTCCTTCATGGCGCCGACCAGCAGCTTCCCGGCCGGGTTGAGGTAGGAGTCGAGCTTCAGTTCCGGGAAGGCCGCGTCATGGCCGGCGGCGGCCATGAAGATGAGGCCGGAGCCGTAGGAGCCGTTGTTGAAGTCCGCCACCTTCAGCAGGTCGGCCGGGACGCCGCCCGTCGCGGTGCCCTTGACCTGCAACTCCGGTGCGTACGAGCCCTGCAGCTCGGCGGCCCAGCTGCTGGCCTGGCCGCCCTGGGAGTACCCCATGATGCCGACGGGCGTCGTGGCCGCCAGCCCGGCCTCGGGGAGGCGGGTGGCCGCGCGGGCGGCGTCGAGGACGGCGTGACCGGCGGAGGGGCCGACGGTGTAGGTGTGCACGCCGGGGGTGCCGAGGCCCTCGTAGTCGGTGACGACGACGGCCCAGCCGCGCAGGGTGAGCTGCTGGATGAGGTTGGCCTCCAGGGCGGTGCCGTACGGGAGGTTGTTGCTCGGCGCGCAGGAGTCGCCCATGCCGACGGTGCCGACGGCGTAGGTGATCAGGGGGCGCGGGCCGGTGCGGCCGTCCTGCGGGACGATGACGGTGCCGGAGACGACGTTCGGGGCTCCGTCGGCGGTGGTCGAGTTGTAGTGGATCTTCCAGGCCTTGGTGTTCGTGGGCTGGCCGGGCAGCGGGTGGAACGCGGACGGCGCACTGCTGACGATGTCGCCGGGGCGGGCCGCGGCCCCCTCCTGGGCGGCGGCCCGGGCGGTGGCCTGGGCGGTGGCGGTGGCGGGGATCGCGGCCGAGAGGGCCAGGGCGGCCACTGCGGCGAGTGCTGAGCTTCGGATGCGCATGGGGCGGCTCTCCCAAGGGTCCGGGTGGGGGTGGTAGGTGAGGAGAAGGTAGTGACCGACCGGTAGGAACGTCGCTGACCGCACAGCTCAGCTTTCCTGACCCGGGACCGCATCCCTGCCGCGCCGCTCACCTTGTCGGTGTGGCCGCGGATGCGGTACGAACGCGCGGCGTGCAGGGCGGAATTCAGCCATGCGGACCATCAGGCTCGGCGGGGCGCGGCCTACGCCCTCGCCGCGGGAGGCGACGGACCCGACGGACCCGACGCGCATGACGGACGATCACGTACCGCCAACTCGCTTTGCCCCATCATGAGTTGGCGAGTAATTGACGCTTACACAGTCGGGGCTCCGGGTGCTTAATGGTTCCCCGCGCAGTCTCAGTCGGCTGCGCGTTCGACTGGGGGAGCCATGGAATCCAACGGGGCCACAGCACCACCGCCACCCACACAGCCACCGCGGCAGCCCGCCCTGCCGCCCCTGCCGCCGAGCGCGGGGGCGCGCGGTGTCCAGCTGCGGATCAGCAGGCGGCTGCTGTGGGTGGGGCCGGCGGCCTATCCGCTGCACAACATCGTGCGGGTGCAGACCGCCGTCCTGACGCCCGACCGGGCGAAGGCCGTCATCCGGTTCCTGGTCTGGGGGACCGCCCTGGCCGTGTTCTGCTTCCTGCTGGCGCAGTTCACCGACGACGGCCCGAACTACTCGTACGGGGACTACGGCTACGAGGACGGCGCGGGCTCCACCGCCGAGGCGCTGTACGGCGTCGGGTTCATCGGGGGGCTGGCCCTCGTGTCGCTGCTCGTCTACCGGCTGAGCAGGCCGGACCTGCACGTCATGGTCGTGGAGGTGGCCAGCGCCTCCCTCGCGCTGGTGACGATGCCGGACGCGAGCCAGCTGGACGTGGTCGTCCAGCACGTGGTCCACGCCATCGACCACCCGGAGGCGGAGTTCTCCCTCCGGATGGACCGGGTGGACATCAATCTGAAGAGCTACCACCTCGGCGACAACGTGAACGTCTACGGGGGCGTGGGCAACACCGGGGTGGTGAGGACGTGACGGTACCGCCGCTCCCGCAGCAGCCCCACCAGCCCCCGTCCCACCAGCCTCCGTCCCACCAGCCTCCGTCCCACCAGCCCCCGCCCCACCAGCCACCGCCCCAGCCGTCGCAGCAGCCGACCTTCCAGCCTCCGCCGCCGCTGACCCCGCTGTGGGTGCCCGACCCGACCCCCCAACCGAAGTCGCGCACGGAGGAGTTCGCCGCACCCGACCTCGTGCTGCGGGTCAGCAACCGCCTGTTGTGGGTGGGGGAGGCGGTCTATCCGCTGCACAACGTCGTCCGGGTGCACACCTTCGTGCTCAGTCCGGACCGCAAGAAGGCCGTCGCCACCTTCCTGCCGTGGATCCTGCTGCTGGCGGCGTTCTTCACGGCGTTCGGCATGGACGGCAACCCGCCCGGCCTGGTCGCCACGGCCGTCGCGATCGCCCTCCTCGTCACGGCCCTCGTGCGCCGGCTGAACCGGCCCGACCTGTACGTCATGAGCGTGGAAACCTCCGGTGCACCCAGCGCGGTGGTGACCCTGGGGGACCGGGCCGAACTGCGGAGGCTGGTCGCGCGGATCGTCGACGCCATCGAACACCCGGAGAGGGAGTTCTCCCTCTACGTGGCCCAGCCGACGGTGAACATCGGGCACTACGTCCACGTCGGCGACACCGCGAACATCAACGGCTCGGGAAACATCGGAGTGGTGAAGAAATGACGACGGACAGCGGCAGCGGCAGCGGGATCGGGCGCTCGTACCACTACGGCGACAACGTCACCATGAACGGCGGCCGGGACAACATCGGCATCGTCAAGAACCAGTCCCCGACCATCGGCGGCCCGCAGGCGGCGCCCACGACCCCCGAAGAGGCGATCCGGGAGCTGGAGCGGCTGCTCCTGGAGCTCCGCCCGCAGGTCACTCCGGCCGACGCGGGCGCCATCGACACCAACCTGCCGGTGATCGTCTCCCCGGAGAGCGGCCCGGAGGCGCGGCACGGGGCCCTGATGGCCGTCCTCGGCATCGCGACCCTCGCGGGCGAGATCGGGCTGCCGATCATCGAGATGGTGGGCCGGCTGCTGGAGCTGCTGAGCGGGGCCTAGCCGTAGCCGTCATTTGCTAATTGAATCAATCCATGGCGAATGATTGCCCGCTCAATCATCAAGAAAAGCTTGCCTTCTTAGGGAAGGCAAGCCTTTCTTCTTTCATCCCGATTTGCATTCATATACGAGTTAATTGTTAGAGTCCGCCTCGGAAAGCGATTCCCACCCCGCCCAGGAGGCACCAGATGAACGCGGCAGTGCGACAGACGGCCAAGCGTCGGGTCATCCACCGGGGTCCCGCCCCCACCCTGCGTACCGCGCTCCGCGTCGCCGAGGTCGGCACCGTCCGCCGCGACGTCCGGACCGCCCCGGGCATCCGCGGCGCCCGTGCCTGCGACTGCGGTGAGCGGACCGAGCGGGGCGGCTGCGGCAGCGGTACGCAGCTCTGCGTGTCCTGCGGGGTGAGCGCCTGCCGGGGCTGCACCGCCCCCGCCTCCGCCTGCACCGCGTGCGAGATGAACGCCTGCACCTCCTGCGACGTGGCCGGCGCGGCCTGCGCCACCTGCGCCGTCAGCGCCTGCCGCGGCTGCAACGCCCCCGCCTCCGCCTGCCGCAGCTGCGACATGAACGCCTGCCGCTCCTGCGCGGGCAACACCTGCGCCGAAGCCGCCCCCACGGGCTGCTCCGCCCCGGCCCCGGCCGCCCAGACCCCGGCCGCCCAGACCCCGAAGGGCTCCTGCGCCACCGGCAACGGCGGCTGCGAATGCGGCCTGTTCACCCTCGAGGTCCCCGGCGCGACCCGCTAACACCAGCGCACCGGCCCCGGCCCCGGCCCCCGCCTCAGCCGCCCGACGCGATCCGGTACGCCCCCGGGGTGGTGCCCGTCCAGCGGCGGAAGGCGCGGTGGAAGGCCGTGTCCTCCGAGAAGCCCAGGCGGGCCGCGAGCTCCGCGATGGGTTCGCGGCTCTCCGCCAGGCCGGCGATGGCCGCATCCCGCCGCACGTGGTCCTTCAGCTGCTGGAAGGACGTGCCCTCCTGCTGGAGCCGCCGCCGCAGCGTCGCCGGGGACACCGCCAGGCGCGCCGCCACCTCGCCCAGTTCCGGCAGCCGCGGCGAACCGCGCAGGGCCTGGGTGAGGCTCCGGCGGACCTGCTCCGCGACCGTGGTCCCGTACGCCGGCCGGGACAGCAGGTCGAAGGGGGCCCGCCGGAGCATCGCGTCGAGCGCGGCCTCGTCCCGTACCAGCGGAGCCGTCAGCCAGTGCGCGTCGAAGGCCACGGCCGCGCCCGTGCGCGCCTCGCCGAAGCGGACCGGGCAGTCGAAGAGCAGCTCGTACTCCTCCTCGTGCGGCGGCGCCGGATACGCGAAGGAGGCGTAGGACAGCGGGATGCGCCGGCCGATCAGCCAGCTGCTCAGCCGGTGCCAGATGGCGAGCACGCACTCGGTGAGGAAGCGCTCCTCGTCCCGCGCGAACTCGTTGCGCACCGCGAACCAGGCCTGCCCGCCCTCGACTTCGAGCGCCAGCTCCGGCCCGCCCGGGAACAGCCCGTAGAAGGTCGCGGAGCGTTCCACCGCCGCCCCGAGATCGCGGCAGCCCAGCGCGGCCCTGCACATCATCGCGAAGGTCCCCGGCCGGCTGGGGACGGTCGACAGGCCCAGGAACTCGTCCTGCGTGGCCCGGTACAGCGCCCGGAACAGCCGCGCGAACTGCGCGGGCGTGACCCGCGCCCGGTCGTCGCCCAGCAGCAGCGGCGGAATCTGCGCCTCCTGGAGCAGCGGCACGGTGTCGAGCCCGCTGCCGCGCGCCCCCGCGAGCACGGCACGCACGTGGTGCACGGTGACCGTCCGCCTCCCCATGGGTCCGACGGTAGCCGCAATGAGCGCTGAGGTCAGCGGGGGTGACGCTTCCGGTCATGCCGCGGACGCCATCGCGGTGCCTAGCGTCATCGGTACGACCCGAGGGGGAGGCGAGCGCGATGAGCCCGATGGACCCGATGGACCCGGTGAGCCCGATGAGCGGGAGCGAGACCGGCGGAGCGGTGCGGCCGCGCACGCTGGCGGTGTTCACCGAGTGGACGGGCGAGCGGTACGCGGCCGAGACCGCCCTGCGGCACAAGGGGGGAGGCCCGGGGGGCTGGGACACCGTCTCCTACGGTCAACTGCGCGCCCGCGTGAGGGAGTCCGGGCGCGCCCTGCTCGGCCTGGGGGTTGCCCCCGGCGAGCGCGTCGCGGTGCTCGCGGAGACCCGCCCGGAGTGGACGTACACCCATTTCGGGGTGCTGGCCGCGGGGGCCGTCCTCGTGCCGGTGTACCCGACGGCCGGGGAGGAGGAGCTTGCCTGGGTGCTGTCGGACTCCGCCGCCGTGGTGGCCGTCTGCGACGACTCCGCGCAGGCGGCGCGGGTGGAGGCGCTGCGCCCGAAGCTTCCGGCGCTGCGCGCGGTGGTGGAGATGGACGCGCTGCGCGACCTCTCCGGCCCGGCGCCGGAAGCCGAACTCCTGGCCCGGGCAGCGGCGGTGGACCCCTCGGCCGACGCCTCCATCGTCTACACCTCGGGCACCACCGGCCTGCCCAAGGGGTGCCGCCTCACGCACGCCAACCTCGGCGCGATCCAGGACGCCACGCTTCCGCTGGTCAAGGGCGGCCCGGGGGATTCCACGTACCTCTACCTCCCCCTCGCCCACCTGCTGGCCCAGCTGATCCAGTTCACCACCCTCCTGGAGGGCGGGGAGCTCTGCTACTTCGGCGGCCGCATCGAGGACGTCATCGGCGAGCTTGCCGAGGCCCGGCCGACCCATCTGCCTTCCGTACCAAGGCTGTTCGAGAAGCTGCACTCCGTGGTCCTGTCCCTCGCCGAGTCCCAGGAGGGCGGTACGGACCGCTTCGCCGAGGCGGTCCGGCTCGGGTTGCTGGCCGCCGAGGGACGGCTCCCGGCCGCGGACCGGGCCGCGTACGAGGCTGCCGAGAAGACCCTGTACTCCCTGGTCAGGGGCGCCTTCGGGGGGCGCCTGAAATGGGCGCTGACGGGCGGCGCCCCGATCGCCCCGGCCACCCTCGACTTCCTGCGGGCCTGCGGGATCGCGGTCTTCGAGGGCTACGGCATGACGGAGTCGGGCGGGGTCATCAGCCTCAACCACCCGGACGGGATCCGCTACGGAACGGTGGGCCGCCCGATCGCCGGGTGCGAGGTCCGCATCGCGGAGGACGGGGAGGTCCTGGCCCGTGGCCCGATGATCTTCCCCGGGTACCACGCCAACGACACGGCCACGGCCGAGGCGCTGGACCCGGACGGCTGGCTGCACACCGGTGACCTGGGGGAGTTCGACCAGGACGGCTACCTCTCCATCACCGGCCGCAAGAAGGAGCTGATCATCACCTCGGCGGGCAAGAACATCACCCCCACCGAGCTGGAGTTCGCCGTCCAGCGCTCCCGCTACGTTTCCCGCGCGGTCATGATCGGCGACCGCCGCCCCCACCCGGTGGCCCTGATCACCCTGGACGCGGAGGAGATCGCCGCCTGGGCGGCCCGCGCATCGGTGACCCTGGACCCCGCCGCCCCCGGCGAGCACCCCGCCGTACGGGCCCTCGTCGCGGAAGCGGTCGAGGCGGCCAACGCCACGGTCTCCCGCCCGGCCCGCGTCCGCGCCTTCCGCGTCCTGCCCGGGGATTTCACCGTCGAGGCGGGCACCCTCACCCCGACGCTGAAGCTCCGCCGCCGGGCGGTGGCGGAGCGGTACGCGCGCGAGATCGAGGAGTTGTATGGCTAGGAAGCCGTCGGGTTGGGGGCTGTACGGGCATGAAGCTGTACGGGTAAGGGTGCTCCGGGGACCGCCGGCCGGCCGGTTCGGCCGGTGGCTGTGAGGGTCGCACCCCCGTGGCATCCCTCCCAGCCGGCCCCCGCACGGGCCGAAGCCCCCGGAAGCCGCCAGGAGTCCCCGGAGCACCCCGGAAGCCCCCGTGGGGCCGGGGGGCCTCACGGGGGCGGCAGGTGGGGCCCGGCGGTGCCGGGCGGGGGGGGCTAGGCCGAGCGGCGGCGGAGCAGGAGGAAGCCGCCGGCGCCGAGCACCGCGGAACCGGCTCCGGCAGCGATCCACGCGGACGCGCTGTTGGTGGAGTCGGCCACCTCGGCGCCGGCCGCCACGCCGCCCTTGGGGACCACGACGGTCTGCGCGCCGCCGTGGGCGGAGACCGCGGGCTTCGGGGTGGTGGAGGGCTTGGCCGCCGGGGTGGAGGGCTTGACGCCACAGTCCTTGAGCGGCGCCGGGAAGCTGACGCCCAGCCACGGGACCACGCCGTCGGCGACGTGCACCTGGAGCTGACGGGCCGTCGGCTCCCAGGCTTCCTTGATGCGGACGCCACCGGCGAGGCCGACCGGGTTGGCCGGGGTGAGCGTGGCGAGGGTCCGGGAGCCCTTCGCGTCGATGAGCTTCGCGACCGGGCCCGAAGGGCCGTTGGAGATCTCCAGGCTGACGCCTTCGAGGGGGGTGGACATGTGCCTGGTCACCGTGCAGCCCTGCCGGGTCTCGCTGCCGCCCTGCGCGAAGCCCCCGGACCCCGGGTTCTTCCAGGACTGGACCTGCCCCTTGCTGTTCAGGATGACCCACATGCCGGCGATCTGGTCGCCGTCCTCCGCCTGCCCGCCCGGACCGCCGACGCTGAGGCTGCCGAGCTGGCTGCTGCCCTCGCTGTAGACGTCCAGCCAGTACGCGCCCTTGCCCTTCTGCCACAGGTCCGCCTTGGTGCCGTTGGCCAGGACCAGGTGCTTGACGAGCTTGCCGCCCAGCCCCTGCCCGGCCGCATCGGCCTTGGGAGCAACGGACTTGGGTGCGTCCGCCTTGGGGGCGTCGGCCGCGAAGGCGGTGCCCGGGGCGAGCAGGGCCCCCGCGAGGGCGGCGGTGGCGACGGCGGAGCGGAGGAGGGTCTGACGGCGGGAGCGGGTGCGGATCGACATGGAGAACTCCGTGATGGCAAAGGGTGGAAGAGGGAGAGGCACGGCACCTCCTCTGCCAGACGGACTCTCGACTGTCGGGGCTTGGCGGGGCTGCAAGAAGAAAATTACGGAGCCTGTGTAGGCGAAGTGTCTGCTCCATGTCACCGGACTGTCACGGCGGTTGCGGCGGGCCAAAACCCACTACGACCTGCACAAACGGGCGCACCTGGGTCACCTCGCCGCGAAGGCGGCGGGCCGGCTCAGTCCGACGGCGGGGAAGGAGTCATGTCGTACTCGTCGACGTCCAGATATGCGCCGGTAGCGGCAAGGAACGCGATGGCCTCGCGATCGAGCGCCCAGCCGAAGAGGTTGTGCTCGTCCCTCTCGTGCGGCTGCCCGGCTTCGTCCTGCCGGTCGTCGTTGAAGTAGCGCACGACCTCCAGCACCGCTTCGAGGCCCCGCTCTTCCTCGTCGTCGGCACTGTTGTACTGCTTCATGAGCTCGGCTATCCGGCCGGTCTGTGGGCGGAGGCGGTCCAGGACGTGCGCGATCTGTTCGTCGACGCACAGGCCCGGTTCCCTGCACACGACCTTCCAGACCTGCCAGAACGGCTTTGCCGGGTCGACAGGAAGGCCGCGGCGGTTGAGCACTTTCGTCTCATCGGGCTCGATACCCAGCGCATCAGTGATCTCCTGCGCAGCGATGAGCCGGCTGGACAGGGCGAAGTAGACGTACTGGTGGAGAGGCATCCCCGGAGGCTACGGCTTCACCCCTCACTACCCACAGCGGATTTCCGCGCGCAGGCGACGGGTATCCAGCCGCTCTCCGGGGTGTGGGCCGGGGCTTCGAGACGGCTCTCAGCCCGTGACGAAGGGTGCGTAGCCGACCGGGACCTCGGTCACCTCAAGGTCCGAGAAGACCAAGGTCAGATCATGGGCGTTGGTCTCGATGTGGACCTCGTGGAAGTCGATCCCGACCGCCTTCGACCAGCGGAGGGCGGCCTCCGACTTGGGCCGGAGCTCGGCTCCGTACAGCTCGTGATAGTTCGCGCCCCAGACGTAACCGTCGAGGTCGATGGCGGTGTCGCAGTCGAGGAGCCGCTCGTCCAAGGACTTCTGCCAGATGTCCATGGACAGGAACGTCTCGCATCGGGCCTCGACGCAGTACCGGAAGAGGTACCGCAGGTAGGTCGTCGGGCTCTTGGGGCCGTTCCACACGTCGATGACGACCTCGTAGTCGCGCATGTAGGTGGTGTACCCGTGGTGCACGACATGGGCTTCGATGTGCTCGTTCAGCGTCCGCTGAAGTTCTGCGGTGTCCATGCTGCCCTTCTACCTCACCCCGTTGAGGAACCCCGCATTCCGTCGTGCTGCATGTCAAGCGGAATCGCGGATCGATCATGACTACGTCGAAATGGTCCTATCCCTACTTGGGCGGTCGGACCCGTCCTACACTTCGTGCCGTCAACGCCAAAAAGAGCCAGGGGGGCGCGAAATGGCGGTTAGTAATTCGACAGTCCAAGTCCGTGTGCAAGACGGTGTGCTGTGGGTCGACGGTGAGGCCTATCCGTTGCACAACATCTCCCACGTGGGGCAGCGCGTATTGGAGGTGGACAAGGGAGCGGCCTGGCGCAGGTTCATCCGCCGGGCATTGCTCTGCATCGTCCTCGGCGCCATCGCCGTGGCCGTCTTCGGGAACGTGGCCGGAATCATCGCGGTCGCCGTCCTCGGACTGCTGGTCTGGCAGCTCGTGAAGGTGATCGGAACACCTCCGGTGTACGGCCTCGTCCTCAACACCTCGGGCATCCAGCGCGAGGCGGTGTGGTCCCTGGACCGCGCCGAGATCGAGAACCTCGTCTACGAGATCACCAAGGCCATCGGCCGGCCGGACGCCGCCCCGGTGACCATCAACATCAAGGAAGCGGTGATGGGCGACCAGTTCAAGGTGTACGGAGCCGGGGCCATCGGGCAGGCCCAGCACAGCGGCACCGGCGACATCAGGGGAGGCGGTCGATGATGGCCGGCGACCAGTACACGGTGAGCGGTGCCGGAGGCATCGGAAAGGCCACCCACTCGGGCTCCGGCGACATCGTGGCCGGAGGTAAATACGCCGGCGGAACCCCGCCGGAGGCCTCGGCGCTGGAAAAGCTCCTCGAAGAAGTCCAGGCGATGAGGCAGCACCTGGGCGAGAACGACCGGGCGGAAGTCGACGCGGCGGTTGAGGAACTCGGGGAGAATCCCCCCGAGGCGAGATTCCGGAGAATTCTCGCGACGTTCTCCGGAATTGCGACCTTGATCGGAGAAGCCGGAGTCCCGGTGATCACCGCGGTCAGAGCCCTGCTGGGCTGAACGGCAAACGGAAGCCGAGGGGGCCACGTCCAGTGGCCCCCTCGGCTCATACCTCTCGAAGATCGCCCGTGCGTGCGCCTCCGTCCGGAGGACGTGGAACTGGTGGTGGGGGAGCCGGCCGCGAACGCCGTGCTGCGCGGTCGAACGTCACGGCTCGTCGGCCTTCCGGCGCCAGTGGGTGAGACCGGCCCGGACGGCGAGGGTGTCGGGGTGGTCCGGGCCCAGGACCCGCAGGTGGTCTTCCAGCACCACGGCGAGCGAGGCGGCGGCCTCGGCCGGATTCCCGGCCTCTCCGAGCCAGGCGGCGAAGTTGGAGCGGCTGATGAGCGTGGTGGGGTGGTCCGGGCCCAGGACGCGCAAGTGGTCCTGTACGAGGGTGGCGAGCGCGGCTGCGGCTGCGGCCGGGTCCCCCGACTTGCCCCGCATGTGCGCGAGGTTGTTCCGGGCGATGAGGGTCTGGGGGTGGTCCGGGCCCAGGACGCGCAGGTGGTCCTGTACGAGGGTGGCGAGCGCGGCCGCGGCTCCGGCCGGATCACCGGTGCTCCCGCACCAGCCGGCCAGGTTGCTGCGGGTGCCGAGGGTGTGGGGGTGGTCCGGGCCCAGGACCCGCAGGTAGTCCTCCAACAGGTGGGCGAACGCGGCCGCAGCCCCGGCCGTGTCCCCCGCCTCCTTGAGCCAGAGGGCGAGGTTGTTCCGGGTGCTGAGGGTGCCCGCATGGTCCGGGCCTAGGAGTCGCAGCTGGTCCTCCAGCAGGGCGCCGAACGCGGCGGCGGCTCCGGCGGGGTCCCCCGCCCTGGCCCGTAGGGCGGCGAGGTTGGACCGGGCGGTGAGGGTGTTGTAGTGGTCGGGGCCCAGCACCCGCAGGGCCTCCTCCAGCACGTGGACGGTGGCCTCCGCCGCCCCCTCGGTGTCCCCCGACTCCCCACGCCAGACGGCGAGGTTGGACCGGCAGGTGAGAGTACTGGGGTGGTCCGGTCCCAGGCGGCGGGTGGCGGTGTTCGTGAGCTGCTGGGTGTGGTGAATGGCGGCGGCCAACTGGCCGGCCCGTCCGAGGCTTTCCCCGAGGCGGTACAGCACCTTGTGGACGGCAGGCTCGTACAGGGCGTCTTCGGCGCACGCGATCAGCGCGGTGGTGTTCGCGCGCAGGGCACTTGCCCGGCCGGCGTCACGTTCGGTGGCGGGCCAGGCGTCGGCCAGGGCGTCGGCCGCGACGAGCGCGAGCAAGGCCCGGTACTCGGGGTCGAGCGGCTCGCGTACGGCCCGCTGGACGATCTGGTGGACACGTACGGTGTGGTGGGCTTCGGCGGGGGAGTGGTCGATCAGGCTCAGCCGGTGCAGGGCGCGCAGGGCACCGGACGCCTCCTCCTCGGTGACCGCCCGAACCTTCCGGGCGGGGCTGTCACGGTGCTCGGCCGATCGGTGGGCCGTGAGGTACCTGAGGGCCGGCTCACCGGTCAGGACCTGCTGCGGGATCCCGTTCGGGTCGAGCATCGCGGCGAGCTCCAGCATGGGGCCGGCCAGACCCGCCGGGCGCAGCACGTTCGCGCGGTCCACGGACAGGGACCAGGCGGCTGTCGCGGGGGTCGACTGGTCGTCGGGCAGGTCGCCTGGCTCGGGGAGCAGATCGACCAACTGGCGTGCGCGGTCGGCCAGGCGGGTGCGGTACTCGGCGGCCGTCAGGTGGGTGTCCGCGAGGTAGGCGGCGGCCTGGGACAGGGCGAGCGGCAGGTAGCCGAGGTCTTCGGCCAGGGCGGCGAGGTCCACGTCGGGTTCGGGGCGGCCCTGGCCGGCCAGGGCCTGCCGGAGGTGGGCGGTGGCCTCGGTCGGGGTGAACCGGTCCACCGGGACCCGGCGGCCGTGGGTGACGAGGGCGGCCTCGCGGCGGCGGGTCGTGACCAGGGTCCGCCCCCGGTCGTGGACGGGCGGCCACAGGGCGCGCAGGTCCCCCGGGACGTCGACGTCGTCCAGGACGATCAGCCAGCGGGGGCGGCCCGGCGCGGGTTCGAGCCAGGCCAGGAACGCCTGCGCCGCCCGCTCCGGGTCGGCGGGGTCGGTGTGCAGGACGTCGGCGGCGGCCCGGGCGTAGGCCTCGATGACGGCCTGACGGGTGGCGGCGGTGACCCAGACCAGGAGGTCGACCTGCCCGTGGGTCCAGGCGTGGCGGGCGTGGTCGGCCGCGAGCTGGGTCTTGCCCACCCCTCCCATCCCGTGCAGGACCTGGCACGGCACGGCGGACCGCAGCTCCCGCGCCTCGGCCCGCTCCTGGAACGACCCGGCCCGGCGGGGGATCACCCCGATCTGGTGCGGCCAGGTGACGGTATGCCGCGCGGCGGCCTGGTAGGTGATCTGGCCGATCTGGTGCGCCGCCACGCTTCCCTGCGCAGCGTGGACCCGCACGCCGCCGGCCGGTGGCGCGTTGGCGGGGAGGCTCGGGAACGCCGGTCCGGTCAGCCCTGGGACGGATCCGGCACCCGAGGGGGGCCGATGTGCGCGCCTCCGTGGAGGACGGCCGCCGCGATCGAACCGCCCTCGGCCTGCACGCTGACGTCCCGCCCGGCGGCCAGTCCGCCGGTTCCGGCGCAGACCCCGCGGGCATCCGCGGTGGCGTCCAGCAGGGCGCGCAGCTCGGTGGCCGCCTGCTCCCGCTCCTCGTCGTCGGTCAGGCCTTCCAGGAGGTCTTCGATGCGGGTCCGCCACACCGTCTCCTGGCGCGCCCGGTCCGATCCGCCCCCGGCCGCGAGTTCGGCCGCGCTCCGGTCCAGCCGCTCCAGCTGCACCCGCTCCAGTTCGCCGTCGCCCCGCCCGAACCACCGGGCGACCCGGTCGCGGACTTCCGTCCACGCGTCCGTCGTCGCGGCCTGTACGACCGCGGCGGCCCCTGCTGCTGCCAACGCTTCCAGTGACTCGGCCAGCACCTCGCGCCCACCCCCGTGTTCCGGTAGCCCGTTCGTCCAAGGGAACGCCGGGCCGCGGCCGTTGGTTCCGGGACCGTCATGATGGGGCCATGACGAATCACGGGGAAGCGCACCACGGGGAACCGCACCACGGGGAAGTGAACGGCGGTCCGGTGATGTGCCCCGGCTGCGGGACCGGGGACACCGTCCCGGTCGCCGAGGTGCGGCGGGGCAAGGATCGGATACGGCTGGCCGTGGCGCCGAACACGACCGGCGACGGCTGTACGAACTTCGTCGAGGGCACCGCGATCGCCGGGCTGGTCGCCTGCGCGGGTGCGTACTACGCCGACGACCGGGGCTGGCCCTGGCTGCTGCCGGTCGGGATCGTCGCCGCGCTGCTCGTGATGGTGGGGACGGTCGCCGTGATCCGGAGCGAGGGCAAGGGCAAGCGGCGGGTGCAGGCCGGCGCCGGCCGGGCGGCCGGGGCCGCCGCGGGGGCCCGGTTCTGCTCCGAGTGCGACGGGGTGTTCTTCCCCTCCGGCGGTCCGTGGGAGGGGGTGGCGACGCCCGAGCGGTTCCGCCACCACGTGTGGACGGCCGGCGGGTACGGGGACCAGCTCGACGAGAAGGCGAAGGCGGCGGGCAAGGCGGCATCCGAGGCGGCCTGACCCGCCCGCTCCGCTACTTCAGTTTGTCCGCGATCAGCTTCTTGAACTCGTCCGGGGTGATCGAGTCGATGCCCTTGCCGGAGTTCACGGTGAGCTTCGTGCCGTTGATGGAGACGTCCGGGGTGCCCTGCATGTTCTGGTCGTAGAAGGCCTGGCCGACCTTCTCGGCCCACGGCATGTAGGTGAGTTCCTTGACCGCCTGGTTGAAGGCGGGCGTGCGCAGCCCCGGGACCTGGTTCGCGAGGTCCAGCAGGGTGGCCGTGGAGCCGAACTTGTCGTCCGATTCCTTCTCCGGGTGGTTCTGGTAGAGCACCTGGAGGTACTCCATGAACTTCTCCGGGCTCTCGTTCACCGCCGCGCCCAGGGCGTTGACCGCCCGCTTGGAGCCCTTGCCGCCGCCGAGCGCCTTGTCCAGGAACGTGGCGAAGTGGTACTCGACGCGGTACGTGCCCGCGTCCGCCTGCTCCTTGAGGGTCTTGCCGAGGCCGATCTCGACGCCCGCGCAGTAGGGGCAGCGCGGGTCGAGCCAGACGGAGAGGACGTTCTTCGCGTCGGCCTTGCCGTACGGGATCACGATCCCGTCCTTGCCGGTGGTGTTGGCCGGCTGGACGAAGGGCTTGCCGGCGGCCTCGTCGTCGGAGCCCGAGGAGTTCGCCGCGTACACGCCGATGCCGATCGCGAGGGCCAGTACGGCGACCAGCGCGCCGCCGATCATCGCGCGTCCGCGCAGCTTGTCGCGGCGGGCCTGGGCCTCGCGCTCCTCGCGCATGCGCTCGCGGGCCTCGCGCCGCTGATCCTTCTTGCTGGTTGCCATTCCCCAAGAATAAAGACCGTAGAGCACTCAAGTAGGTGCCATTGGTGCGAATCGGGCGGGGACCTAAGTCCCTCGGTCCGTATCCGGTGGTCCGCATCCGGCCAAGGTCTCGTGAAGGTCGGGCGAATGGTGTGACACATCTCCCCGGGCGACGGTGAGTCGCGTGCGAAGAACTGATAGACAGTTAACCTCCACGGCCCGTTCGCGGCCGTCCGCACGGGGATTTCGGGGCGTGCGGAGCGACATGTGACTTTTTTACGTTTTACGGGGGCCCGGAGAGGCCGCCGCTCTGGGGGGATCGCCGCACTGTGAAGCCACTTCACCGTCACCTCGTCAACACCTCGCGCAAAGTCATGTGCACGGCCGCCCTCGCGGCCAGCCTGACCACTGCCGCGGTCGTGACCAACACTCCGATCGCGGGCGCGGGGGAAGCCGAACCGACCCCCGACAGCCCCCAGGCCACCGATCGCGGTGACGCCCGGCTGGACCTCCCGGACCTGGTCGCCGACCCGCCGCCCGCGCCCCCCGGCGCCGCCGCCCCCGGCGGGGCCACCGCCGGCATACCCGCGACCGCCCTCGACGCCTACAAGCGTGCCGGGATATCGGTGGCCGCAGCGCTCCCCGGCTGCCACCTGCCCTGGGAACTGCTCGCGGGCATCGGCCGGGTGGAGTCCGTGCACGCCTCCGGCTACGGGCTCAAGGCCGACGGCTACACCGAGAAGCCGATCCGCGGGCCGCGCCTGGACGGCAACGGCTTCGCCGAGATCAAGGACACCGACAGGGGCGAGTGGGACGCGGACGCGGAGTACGACCGCGCGGTCGGCCCGATGCAGTTCATCCCCTCCACCTGGTCCACCTGGGGCGCCGACGGCAACGCCGACGGCAAGCGCGACCCGAACAACATCTACGACGCCGCGCTGGGTGCCGGCCTCTACCTCTGCGCGGGGCAGCGCAACCTGACCGATGCGGGCGACATCGACAAGGCGATCCTCAGCTACAACAGGTCGCGCGAGTACGTGAACACCGTGCTCGGCTACATGCGGCAGTACCAGGCCGGCCAGGGCGCCACCCCGGTGCCGAACCCGCCCTCCGGCAACTACCCGACGCCGAACCCGCCGCAGCTGCCGCCGGCCCCGCCGACGCCCGCGCCGGTCCCGACGCCCACCCCCACGCCGACCCCGACGCCGACCCCCACCCCGACGCCGACGCCGGTCCCGACCCTGGACAAGCTGATCCTGGCCGGTTCCCCCACGCTCACCGCCGAGGCGGGGACCGAGTTCGCGCGCACCCCGCTCATCAAGGCGGTGCTGAGCGACGGCATGCCGGCCGTCGACCAGGCGATCGTGATCTCGGTCGACGACGACACCACCGGCCGCACCGCCTTCGCGGCCGACGGCAAGGACTTCGCGGTCGTGCGCACCAATGCCAAGGGCCTGGTCAGGGTTCCGAAGTTGAAGGCGGGCCCCAAGGCGGGCACCTTCTCCCTCCGCGCCACGGGCTACGCCGTTTCGGTCGAGGTCTCCCTGCGCATCGGCGGCAAGGTCACCCCGGCCAAGCCGGTACCCGTCCCGGAGGCGGACAAGCTGGTCCGCAGCGACACGAACGCCGGCAAGCCGCTCACGGCGGAGGCCGGAACCGGGATCAAGGGCGTGCAGTTCCTGGCGACGGCGAAGGACAAGCCGGTCGCCGGGGCCAAGGCCACGGCAGGGTTCGGGACCAAGGACAAGGACGGCAAGTGGGTCCCGGCGGACCCGGCCAAGGCGGGGGAGACCCCGTACTTCCTGGACAAGGACGCCAAGAAGCTGACGGAGCTGGCGCTCCCGGCAACCGCGGCGGACGGCACGGTCGCCCTGCCCGAACTGTCCACCACGGGCGTCGCCGCAGGCACGTACACGCTCCGCGTGCGGATCTCGGACACGGTGGTCCTCTTCCTGGAGGTCACCGTCACCGCCCCGCCCGCCACCGAGCCCCCGGCCACCGAGCCCCCGGCCCACAAGGCCTAGTACCGCCAGACCCCGGACGCCGCCGGGCCCCGTCACCAGGGGGCTCGGCGGGTCGGTCCCCATTGCCGCGCCCGGTCAGGCGACGGGCACCTTCGAGGCGGCCGCGGCGGTCTCGCGGACGGGGCGGAGCGGGGCGAAGGCGACCAGGAGGAGTGCGGCTCCGAGGGGTATGAAGTCCTTGCCGATCAGGGGCACCAATGCGCTGACGAGGACCAGTACGGGCGCCCACGGCTTCAGGACGCGGCGTGCCGCGAGCTGGGCGACCAGGATCAGTTGGCCCACGAAGAACAGCAGCGGAACGAGCTCGTAGAACACCGGGAGCATGCCGGGTATGTCCTGGATCCTGGTGAACATCTCTTCCATGGCACCCCGGTCCGCCGACATGAAGCCGACCACGAGGTCTATCGCGAACTGCCCCGCCAGGGCCACCGCTCCCGCCGTGCCGGTCCACAGGCCCACGGTGGACAGCCTGCCGCCGCCGGTCATCGTCCGCATCGCGGCGAATCCCTGGACGAAGAGGACCAGCGCGGCCAGGAAGCAGAGGTGGCCGAGGCTCCATGCGAAGCCCGGACCGCGGCTGCCGTCCAGACCGTCGAGCATGCGGATGACGCCGTAGGCACCCATCAGAACAGGGGCTGCGACGAAGGCGGTTCGGGGTGTGGTCATGCGCAAGACGTTACGGAAGCGACACCCTGAGTCGCATCGGGTACCGACCCCCGAGTTGTCCCCTACTTCCGGAAAGCCTGCCCGAGCACCTCACCGAATCCGGCGGGGTGCGTGGTCAGACCGGTGTGCCCGCCGGGGAAGTGCAGCAGTTCGCTGCCGAACCGGTCCGCGAGGAACGCGGCCGTACGGTAGGGCAGCTCGCCCCGGGAGTCCGCCCCGCCGGCGAGCACGAGCCGGTCCGAGACCGCCTCCAGCCGCCCGAGGTCCGGGGAGTAGGCCATGAAGCCCGGCACGATCCGCCCGAGGAAGTAGGGCAGATCGGCCATCGTCCGCGCGGCCCGTGCGGCCGCGGCGGGCGGAAGCTCGGCGGGCGGAAGTTCGGGCCCCGGGGTAGCGGGCGCCTGCCCGTTCCCGTCCGCCTCCCCCTCCTTCTTCAGTCCCGCCGCGAACACGCCCATCGCCGGCACGAGCCCCTCCGCGTCCAGGGTGTCCCGCACGCGGGCGAGGAGCGCGCGGTGCACGGGGGCGTCCGGCAGCACCTCCACCACCGGGGGTTCGTGCGCCACGAGACGTACGAGGCGTTCGGGCCGGGCGGTCAGCAGGTGCAGGGCGGCGATCGCGCCCGAGCTGGAGCCGAAGATCCGGGCGGGCTCGGCGGGCGAGAGTAGATCCAGCAGCCGCAGCGCGTCCTCGGCATGCTCGGCCACGCTCTGTTCGGCCACGCTCCGCCCGGGCTCCGGTGCGTCCAGCGGGCTGCGGGACAGGCCGCGCGGATCGTAGGAGGCGACGGTGTACTCGGCCGCCAGGGCGTCGGCGACTCCGTCGAAGGCGGCCGCGCCGCCGGTCCCGCCCGGGATCAGCAGCAGGAGCGGGCCCCGGCCGCGCACTTCGTAGTGCAGGCACGCACCGGGCACGCGCAGGCGGCCCGTGGTCGGGGCACTCATGCGGAGCCGCCCTCGCGGGGCGCGGGCCAGTGCTTCAGCAGGATGTGCAGGGCGTCGAGGGACCGGACCCAGGAGGCCTGCGGTGTCCGGGCGTGGGCGAAGCCGCCCGAGGCCTCCAGGGCGACGAACCCGTGGAACGTGCTGCGCAGCAGCCGGGCGGCGTCGGTCAGATCGGGTTCCGCCAGTCCGTAGCCGCGCAGCATGCCGTAGGTCAGCGCGACCGCGCGGCGCGGGCCTGCGGCCTTCGCGGCCAGCTCGGGGTCGATCTTGACCGGGGCCTGCGTGGCGGCGTAGCGGCCGGGGAACTTGTGGGCGTACTCCCGCCAGGCGTTGGCGAACGCGATGAGCGCGTCCCGCCCCGCGAGCCCCGCGGTCGCCTCGGCGATGAGCAGGGTCTTCTCGTCCGCCGCCAGCAGGGCGATCCGCCCGCGGAGGTCTTCCAGGCTGCGGACGTGCGCGTAGAGGCTCGCGTCCTGGACCCCGAGCCGCCGCGCGACCTGAGCCATGGTCACCCGGTGCAGCCCGACGTCGTCCGCCACCTCGGCCCCCACGGCGGTGACCTTCTCGGCCGTCAGCCCTACCCGTACGCGCACCACGAATCCTCCCCGTTGCACCTAGGGGCCCTAGGCTACAACGTGGATCACTAGGCACAAGACTAGGAACCCTAGTTTCTGGTCCGGACCGCAGCCGACCCCGGCGGCCGGTCCCCGCAGTCGCCCCCGCCCCGCCCGCCCGGGAAAAGGCAGGAGCCCCGTCGACTCTGCTCGCGCAGAGAAGACAGGGCTCCTTGGGTACTGCATATCCAACCGCGATTGGTTGGCCCAGGCGACTAGGCCGGGGTGACGTTCTCCGCCTGCGGGCCCTTCGGACCCTGGGTGACGTCGAAGTTCACCAGCTGGTTCTCCTCAAGGGAGCGGAAGCCGGCGGCGTTGATCGCGGAGTAGTGGACGAAGACATCCGGGCCGCCGCCGTCCTGGGCGATGAAGCCGAAGCCCTTTTCAGCGTTGAACCACTTGACGGTTCCGGTAGCCATGAGCCCTCCTATGGGCCAAAGGGTCGCCCTGCTCCAGAACCTGCTAAGAAGTCTGAAAACTACAAAAGCCTGCGGGTCACATTCTCCGCAGGCCTCGTACTGCAAGGGAAACCAAACTGCAACTTGCGTCGAGCCTAGCACGCACCTCCCGGCCGAGACCAGAGGGAAAGATCACGTCACTCGGACGTTTGAGACCCGCCAGACGGCTGACGGTGACACGGGGGCTAGTCTCGCGATGTGGACGTCTATCGCAGCCGGCCCCGCGTCGGCCACATTCAGTTCCTGAACTGCCTGCCCCTCTACTGGGGGCTGGCCAGAACCGGCACGCTGCTGGACCTGGAGCTGACCAAGGACACCCCGGAGAAGCTCAGTGCGAGCCTCGTCCAGGGCGGCCTGGACATCGGTCCCATCACCCTCGTGGAGTTCCTGCGCAACGCGGACGAGCTCGTCGCCTTCCCCGACCTCGCGGTCGGCTGCGACGGCCCCGTCATGTCCTGCGTGATCGTCTCGCAGGTCCCCCTGGACCAGCTGGACGGCGCCCGCGTCGCGCTCGGATCCACCTCACGAACGTCCGTACGCCTGGCCCAGCTGCTGCTCGCGGAGAAGTACGAGGTGCGGCCCGACTACTACACCTGCCCGCCCGACCTGGGCCTGATGATGCAGGAGGCCGACGCGGCGGTGCTGATCGGCGACGCCGCGCTGCGCGCCTCCCTGCACGACGCGCCCCGGCTCGGGCTCACCGTCCACGACCTGGGGGCGATGTGGAAGGAGTGGACGGGACTGCCGTTCGTCTTCGCCGTCTGGGCCGCCCGCAAGGACTACCTGGAGCGTGAGCCGGAGGTCGTCCGCAAGGTCCACGAGGCCTTCCTCGCCTCCCGGGACGTGTCCCTGGAGGAGGTCGGCAAGGTCGCCGAGCAGGCGGCCCGCTGGGAGGCCTTCGACGCGGAACTCCTGGAGCGCTACTTCACGACGCTCGACTTCCGCTTCGGCCCCGACCAGCTGGCCGGCGTACGCGAATTCGCGCGGCGGACGGGACTCACGACGGGCTATGCGCCCGATGTGAACGTGGAGCTCCTGCCGGTGACCGTACCGGGGCATTAGCGCGGCTTATGACGGCATTCGCCTTTCCGCTGCATTCCGCTCTGCGGAAAGGCGAATGCCGCCGTTTACCGGGAATGCGTCCCCCTTTCACCGTCCCGTGCGCATCCCCGTGCGCATCCCCGGGCGGTGCCGCCCGGGGGACGACGGAAAGGGTGGGCAGACGCCGGCTGGGGACAACCTCCCCCGCTCCCGCCGCCCCTGCTACCGTCCATCGCCAAGACGCGGCGCGGTGGGGCGGGGCGGGGGCGAGAGCTGACATGGGCATCGCGGGATTCGTGGCCGGGGTCACGCTCTGGGGCGCGCTGACGGGCCTGCTGCTGCCCCGCGCCGCCTACCGGCTCTCCGTCGAGGTGGGCCTGCCCCGGCGCTCCGACTGCCCGGCCGGGCATCCGCTGACCGGCCCCGCCCGAGGCTGGCTGGGCCTCCCGGTGTGCCCGGGGTGCGAGCCCGCGGGCCGGTGGCGGGCCGGCTACGCGCCCGTCGCCGGGTCCGTGCTCGCCTCCGTCCTGGTGTGCCTCGCCCTGGGCGCCGGGGTCGGGGCGCGGCCCGAACTGGCCGCCTGGCTGCTGCTGGCGCCCTTCACCGTCCTGCTCTGCTTCGTCGACCAGGCCGTGCACCGGCTGCCCGACGTGGTGACCCTGCCGCTGGCGGCCCTCACCGCGGCCGCACTCGGGGTGGCCGCCCTGTTCACGGGTACGGGCGGATCCTGGACGCGCGCGCTGCTCGGCGGCCTCGTCCTCGGGGCCGTGTACTTCCTGTTCCACCTCATCTACCCGCCCGGCATGGGATTCGGCGACGTCACCCTGGCCCTGACCGTGGGGCAGATCCTGGGCTGGTACGGGTGGTTCGTGCTGTTCGCGGGCGCTCTCGCCGGGTCCAGCGCGGCCTCCGTGTACGGGTACGTCCGCACCGCCCTGCGCCGGGCGGAGCCCGGGACCCCGCTCGCCTTCGGCCCGTTCATGGCCGGCGGCGCCCTCGCGGGCGTGCTCTACGCGGGCCTGGGCCTGGGGCTGGGGCTCGACCTGGGGTCCGGCCCCGTGCTCGGCGCCGGACCGGTTCCCTGAGCCGGGCTCCCCGTACCGCTCCCCGTACCGCTCCCCGGACCGCTCCGCGAACCGCCCCCTTCGGGACATCCCGCAGGGGGCCAGACCGGGAGCCGGAGGGGCTGGCGTAGGCTGGATCGGTCCGGGATCTCGACCGCAGCCGGGCGCCAGCCGAACGACACAGCCGAAAGGTGACGCACCGGTGACCGACCAGGCCGCTCTCCAGTCAGTCCTCGACCGAGCCGCCACTGGGGGCCGGATCACCCAGGAAGAGGCGCTCGACCTCTACCGGCACGCGCCCCTGCACGCCCTCGGCCAGGCCGCCGACGCGGCCCGCCGGCTGCGCTACGCGGGTACCGAGCACATCGCGACGTACATCATCGAGCGCAACATCAACTACACGAACGTGTGCGTGACGGCGTGCAAGTTCTGCGCCTTCTACGCGGCCCCCAAGGACGCGAAGAAGGGCTGGTCCCGGGACCTCGACGACATCCTGCGCCGCTGCGCGGAGACCGTCGAGCTGGGCGGCACCCAGATCATGTTCCAGGGCGGCCACCACCCCGACTACGGCGTCGAGTACTACGAGCACCACTTCTCCGCCATCAAGCAGGCCTTCCCGCAGCTGGTCATCCACTCCCTCGGCGCCTCCGAGGTCGAGCACATGGCCCGGATCTCCAAGGTGTCGGCGGACGAGGCCATCCAGCGGATCCACGCCGCCGGCCTCGACTCCTTCGCGGGCGCCGGCGCCGAACTGCTCCCGGAGCGGCCGCGCAAGGCGATCGCCCCGCTCAAGGAGTCCGGCGAGCGCTGGCTGGAGATCATGGAGATCGCCCACAAGCTGGGCGTCGAGTCCACCTCCACCATGCTGATGGGCACCGGCGAGACCAACGCCGAGCGCATCGAGCACATCGCGATGATCCGCGACACCCAGGACCGTACGGGCGGCTTCCGCGCCTTCATCCCGTACACCTACCAGCCCGAGAACAACCACCTCAAGGGCCGGACCCAGGCGACCGTCTTCGAGTACCTGCGCATGATCGCCATCGCGCGGCTCTTCCTCGACAACATCGCCCACATCCAGGGCTCCTGGCTCACCGTGGGCAAGGAGGCGGGCCAGCTCTCCCTGCACTACGGCGCCGACGACCTCGGTTCGATCATGCTGGAGGAGAACGTGGTCTCCTCGGCCGGTGCCAAGCACCGCTCGAACCGGATGGAGATCATCGACCTCATCCGCAAGGCCGGCCGCGTCCCCGCGCAGCGCGCCACGACGTACGAGCACCTCCTGGTCCACGACGACCCGGCGAACGACCCGGTCGACGACCGCGTGGTCTCGCACATCTCCTCCACCGCCATCGAGGGCGGCACGGCGCACCCCGAGCTGAAGCTCATCTCCTCGAACTGACACGCCCGTGCTGACGATCCACACCGCCGAACTCCTCGTCACCGGACCGACCGGTTCCGCTACCGGCTCCGGTACCGGAACCGCGCCGCTGCCCCGCGGCGCGGTCCTGGTCGAGGGCGACCGCATCGCCCGGGTGGGCCCGTACGAGGAGCTCGCCGCGGCCTATCCGCACGCGCGCGCCCGCAGCTGGCCCGGGGTGCTGACCCCGGGGCTGCTCGTGCGCGGCGGCGACGAGCTCCTGGAGCGCACGTACTACCCGGACGACCCGTACGAGATCACCGAGCTCGGGGCCGAACCCATCAGCGGCGCCGAGGCGCTGGCGGACCTGAAGATGACCGAGCCGCGCTGGGGCAACAGCGCGCGGCGCGGCACGCAGAAGCTGCTCGCCCGCGGGGTGGTCGCGGTGGCCGGCCGCTTCACCAGCCCGGCCGTCCGGACGGCCGTCGTCCGCTCCGGGCTCACCGTCGTCCCGCCCGCCCCGTACGAGGGCCCGGCCTCCCTGGACCCGCTCGCCGGCCGGACCGCGGCCGAGGAGGCCTTCCACGGAGTCCTGGAAGCGGGCGCTCCGGCCCGGTTCGCGGTCTTCGCGGTCGCCGGCCCGGCGGAGCTGCTGGTCGAGGGCCCGACCAGCTGCGTGGCCACGGTCATCGGCGGCAGGCTGCTCCACCGCCGCCGCTGAGCGGAACGGCCGGGAAGTCCGGGCGGACCGGGTGGTCCGGGCGTTCCGGGAAGCCCGGGCGGTCCGGGCGCGACTCAGGGGACGCTGGGGCCCCTCGTGTAGTTGCCCTTCGCGTCGAACGGCCAGGCATTGGACCGGCAGCCCAGCAGGCCCCTGATCTGCTGCATCATCGCCGGTGCGGGCAGCCCCGGTCCGGGGCAGGTCTCGTGTCCGTGGCCCAGTTCGTGGCCCACCTCGTGATTGATGATCAGTGCCCGGTAGTCGGCGGGCGACCCGTCGAACTGCGGCGAACCGAGCAGCCAGCGCCGGAGGTTGACGATCACCTCGTGCCCGGCGCGGCAGTTCGTCTCGCCCTTCAGCTCCGCGGTCACCACCTCGCACATCCGGTCCGTGGTGGCCGGCGTGGCGATCCGTACCGTGAACTCCACCGGCCCGGACCCGGTCAGCCGGAACGCGACCGCGGGATCGGCGGTCCAGCCGCGCCGGTCGCCCAGGACGGCGTCGACGGCGCGCGCGGCCTCGTCCGGATCGATGCCCGTGCCGTCCTCGGCCTCGACGCGGTAGCGCCGTACGGTGCCGGAACCGTGTACGGGCCCCGAGGCGGTGGATGCCCGGAAGGTGCCGGGGCCCGTCTCGGGAACCGTGGCCGGGGCGGCCGGGGACACCACCGCGGGTGGCGCCGACGGCGACACCGGAGGTGACGGCGTGGGTACGGTCACCGGCCCGGAGGGTGCGGGCGGCCCGGACTCCGGCGCCGACGGGGCGGAAAGCTGCGCACCCGGGTCGGCGCCCCGGGGCAGCAGCCCCACCACCAGAGCCACCACGGCGACGGCGCCCGAGCACAGCAGTAACGGGAGCACGAACCGGGCGGGCCGGCGGCGGCCCCGTCGGCGGCCTCCCCGGGCGGATGCGCGGAGGGAAGCACGGGCGGAAGCGCGGGCGGAAGCACGGGGGGAAGCGCGGAGGGAAGCACGGGGGGATGCGCGAGGGTTGGGGCGTGCGGGCGTGCGGTCGGTGCGATGTTTCGTCATGACTGGGTCCATGATCATGCGGAAGTGGGCGGCCTCTTCGCCCTACCAGACGTCCGCAGCCCCGGATCGTTGCCCGGTGTGACGGGCGCCACGCCACGCCGCCGCTCCACGACCACCTCTCGTACGCGCCCGGGACGTACCCGGGACGGCCCCCGGCGGTCCGGGCGGCCGGGGCGGGCGGGCGCGGGAGAGGGTAGGCCTGCGAGAATGACGGTGCACCCGCCGGACCGTCCGTCTGTCCGGTCGGCGGTCCGCAGCACCCGTACCCGTACCCGAGGGGCCAACGCCAGTGACCAGCGCTTCCCTGGACAAGCAGCCGCACGAAGTCGCCTCCATGTTCGACGGCGTGGCCGCGAACTACGACCTCACCAACGACGTCCTCTCCCTCGGACAGGCCCGCCTGTGGCGCAAGGAGGTCGCCAAGGCGGTCGGCGCCCGCCCCGGACAGCTGGTCCTCGACCTGGCCGCCGGCACGGCCACGTCCTCGCTGCCCTTCGCCGCGACCGGTGCGTACGTCGTGCCCTGCGACTTCTCCCTCGGCATGCTCCGCGAGGGCAAGAAGCGCAACCCCTGGCTCCCGCTGACCGCGGGCGACGCCACGAAGCTCCCCTTCAAGGACGACGTCTTCGACACCGTCACCATCTCCTTCGGCCTGCGCAACGTCCAGGACACCGACGCCGCCCTGCGCGAGCTGCACCGGGTCACGAAGCCCGGCGGCCAGGTCGTCATCTGCGAGTTCTCGCAGCCCACCTGGGCCCCCTTCCGGACGGTCTACACCGAGTACCTGATGCGTGCGATGCCGCCGGTGGCCCGCGCCGTGTCCTCCAACCCCGACGCGTACGTCTACCTCGCCGACTCCATCCGCGCCTGGCCCGACCAGCCCGCGCTGGCCGGCCTGCTGCAGAAGGCCGGCTGGTCCAAGGTGGCCTGGCGCAACCTGAGCGGCGGCATCGTGGCCCTCCACCGCGGCACCAAGCACGCGTAGTACGGGGCCCCGGAGATGGACTACCAGGCCCTGCTGGAGCAGGTCGCCACCGACATCGCCCCGCTGATCGGCAGCGGCACCACCGCCGAGTACATCCCGGCGCTGGCATCCGTGGACCCCCGGCAGTTCGGGATGGCCATCGCCGACCTCGACGGCAACGTGTACGGAGTCGGGGACTGGAAGACCCCCTTCTCCACCCAGTCCATCACCAAGGTCTTCGCACTGGCCCTCGCGCTCGCCGAGGGCGGCGACAGCCTCTGGGAGCGGGTCGGCCGGGAACCCTCCGGCAACCCGTTCAACTCCCTCGTGCAGCTGGAGTACGAGAACGGCATCCCCCGCAACCCCTTCATCAACGCGGGCGCGCTCGTCGTCACCGACCGGCTGCAAACGCTGACCGGCGACGCGAGCAGCGAACTCCTGCGCTTCCTCCGGGAGGAGAGCCAGAACCCCGACGTCGCCTTCGACCCGGAGGTCGCCGCCTCCGAACAGGAACACGGAGACCGCAACGCGGCCCTCGCCCACTTCATGGCCGCCTACGGGAACATAGACAACCCGGTACCCATGCTGCTGGAGCACTACTTCTGGCAGTGCTCCATCGAGCTGAGCTGCGCCGACCTCGCCCGGGCCGGCCTCTTCCTGGCCCGGCACGGGCTGCGCGCCGACGGCTCCCGGCTGCTGACGCGCAGCGAGGCGAAGCAGGTCAACGCGGTGATGCTGACCTGTGGGACGTACGACGCGGCGGGGGAGTTCGCCTACCGGGTGGGCCTGCCCGGCAAGAGCGGTGTCGGCGGGGGCATCGTCGCGGTCGTGCCCGGCGCGTGCACGCTGGCCGCGTGGAGCCCCGGCCTGGACCCCCAGGGCAACTCCGTCGCCGCGGTGGCCGCCCTGGACCGCTTCACGACCCTGACGGGCCTTTCCGTCTTCTGATTCTTGACGCACCGCTGCGCCGGACTCCGTTCGGCGGTGGCCTGGTCGGGGCTGCCGCCACGGCCGTCCCGGCTCGGGGTTCGGTGGTCGGGTGCGGCTGGTCGGCCCTGCGGGGCGAGGTCCCCTACCCGCCCTTCCTCCGTTCCCCGGGCTCCGCCCGGACCCTTGCCGTGTGCGGCGCCGTTGCCGGGGGCCAGCCCCCGGACCCCCGCTCCTCAAACGCCGGAGGGGCTGGATATGGCCGGGGCGGAGCTGGACGGCGCGGAGCGCCGTTTCAGCCTCGCCGGCGTTTGAGGCGCGGGGTCCGGGGCGGAGCCCCAGGGGGTCCGGGCGCAGCCCGGTGCCCCGCTTCCAGCCCGTCCGGCGTTTGAGGACCGGGTCCGGGCAGCGCCCGGGGAACGGTGGAAGGGCGGGTAGGGGACAGCCCCGCGCAGCGGCAAGGGGTGCGGCGGGGGCTCCGCCCCGCGCAGCGGGGGGTTAGGCGGGTTGGAGGGTCAGGGCGTAGCGGCGGGCGGTGCGGGGGCCGCCGGGGATCGGGGTGCGGGACGCCAGGGTCATGCCCAGGCGTTCCGCCACCGCGATCGAGCGGACATTCGCATCGTCGACCATCGCGACGACATCCCGCACCCCAGCCCCCCGCACCCGCTCCAACGCCGCCAGCGCAGCCGCGTACGCATACCCCCGCCCCCACGCGGAGCGAGCGAGCCGCCAGCCGATCTCGATCTCTCCGACGGGGCCCCACCCCTTGGACTCGGGCCACGGCTGGGCTCCGGTGAAGCCGATGACCTCACCGTCCTCGTCCAGGAGCGTCCACAGGCAGAAGCCCAGCCGGGCGTCGTGCATCCGCTGCCGGGCGGTGATTTCCTCGTAGAAGGAGAGCTCGGCCGGGCCGCCGAGGAACTCCATGACGTCGGGGTCGTGGAAGACCCGGTGCCAGGCGTGCGCGTCCTCGTCCGTGGGCACACGGAGCTGGACGGCGGGGAGCGGCCGGGTCGGCGAGGTGGTCACAGGGGCAGCCCTTCGGATCGCGATCTCTCTCGCTGCATAGACTGCACACGTTCTCGTGCCGTTGGGCACCCTTTATCGAGTTGTCGAGCCTTCGGGAGACCGCCGTGACCGAGCCCCTCTCCGAGCACTCCGCGGACGTGATCGTCGTCGGGGCCGGGCCCGCCGGCTCTACCACCGCGTATTACCTGGCCAAGGCCGGACTTGACGTCCTGCTCCTGGAGAAGACCGCGTTCCCGCGCGAGAAGGTCTGCGGCGACGGCCTGACCCCGCGCGCCACGAAGCAGCTCGTGTCGATGGGCATCGACATCTCCGAAGAGGCCGGCTGGCTGCGCAACAAGGGTCTGCGGATCATCGGCGGCGGCCAGCGGCTCCAGCTGGACTGGCCCGAGCTGGCCTCCTTCCCGGACTACGGACTCGTCCGCAAGCGAGACGACTTCGACGAGACCCTGGCCCGCCAGGCGCAGAAGGCCGGCGCCCGGCTGTACGAGCGCTGCAACGTCGGCGAGCCCGTGCGCGATCCCCGTACCGGCCACATCACCGGAGTGACGGCGAAGCTCGGCGAGGAGAAGACCCCGGTCACCTTCAGCGCCCCGCTGGTGGTCGCCGCCGACGGCAACTCCTCCCGGCTGTCCCTGGCGATGGGCCTGCACCGGCGCGAGGACCGCCCGATGGGCGTGGCCGTACGCACCTACTTCACCTCGCCCCGGCACGACGACGACTACCTGGAGTCCTGGCTGGAGCTGTGGGACCGGCGCGGGGCCGAGGACCGGCTGCTGCCCGGCTACGGCTGGATCTTCGGCATGGGCGACGGCACCTCCAACGTCGGCCTCGGCATCCTCAACTCCTCCTCCGCCTTCAAGGAGCTGGACTGGCGCGAGGTCCTCAAGGCCTGGTGCGCCTCGATGCCGGAGGACTGGGGCTACACCCCCGAGAACATGACGCAGCCCATCCGCGGCGCGGCCCTGCCGATGGCCTTCAACCGGCAGCCGCACTACACCAAGGGGCTGCTGCTCGTCGGTGACGCGGGCGGGCTCGTCAACCCGTTCAACGGCGAGGGCATCGCCTATGCGATGGAGTCGGGCCAGATCGCCGCCGACGTCATCGTGCAGGCGCACTCCCGCGCCACCCCGGCCCTGCGCGAACTGACCCTGCACAGCTACCCGAAGGTCCTGAAGGAGACCTACGGCGGCTACTACACCCTGGGCCGCGCCTTCGTGAAGCTCATCGGCAACCCGAAGATCATG
This sequence comes from Streptomyces sp. NPDC058401, assembly GCF_042722885.1. Classification (NCBI taxonomy): domain Bacteria; kingdom Bacillati; phylum Actinomycetota; class Actinomycetes; order Kitasatosporales; family Streptomycetaceae; genus Streptomyces; species Streptomyces sp. NPDC058401. The sequence continues at coordinate 21,698 of NZ_JBHXKA010000052.1, read as the reverse complement.
AAGATCGCCGCCCAGCGCGGCCTGAGCCACCCCGTGCTGATGAAGTTCACCCTGAAGATGCTGGCCAACCTGACCGACCCCACGGGAGGCGACGCGATGGACCGCGTCATCAACGGCCTTTCGAAGGTCGCCCCCAAGGCCTGAGCCTGACCGGGCGCGCCTCGCGCGGGGTCTCGTACGGAGTCTCGTACGCGGGCTCCGACGCGGGGGCGTCCGGGCCGTGGACCTGGCGGATGCAGCGGGTCAGGAGGACCAGGCCGCAGAGCATCAGGGTTCCCGAGGCCGTCCAGTCCAGGGTGAGGGTGAGCGGGGAGCCGGGTTTCTGCCAGGGGCGGGTGGTGGTCAGCAGCCAGCCGCCGAGGGAGAGCAGGCCGAGCCCGGCCGCGGCCGGGACGGCACCGGCACCGGCGCCGGGGGTTTCGTCGGACGGACTGGTCGTCACGGATCACCACTTCCTGGGGCGACTCGGGCGCGCTCGCCCGTGGCCATCTTCGCAGGGCGCCGCCGGTTCGGCACGAGGTGCCCGCCAGGCGGGACGGGGCTGCAAGTCGGTTTCCAGGCAAGAAGATTGGCTGACCAGCTGGTGAGAAGGCCTTGTCCCGGTACCGGACGGCCTGTTGAATTTCCGAGAGTGAACAGGTCTTCCGGCATACGCTCCCGTCCGCTCCTCCGTCCCGCCCTCCGTCCCGTCCTCCCGGCCGCCGTCCTGCTGGCGCTCGTCCTGGCCGGCTGTTCGGATCCCGACGGCGGTGGCGGCGCGCACGGCGAGCCGGAGCTCGGCGAGGTGGCCGTCGCCCCGGCCGCCGCCTCGATCTCGCTGCCCCTCGACGCGTACACGGACACCGACGCCGAGACGGTCCGCATGGGGCAGGTGCAACAGCGGCTGCTCTCCCGCTGCATGGCCCGGTACGGGTTCCCGTACGAGGAGGTCAGGCCCTCCGATCCGGCCGGGGCCCAGGGGCCCGAGGGCCGGCACCAGGTCCTCTTCGGAGCGGCCGATCCGGAGTTCGCGGCGGCCCACGGCTACGACCTGACCGCGGGCAAGGGCCGGCCGGTCAAGCCCCCGGCCGCCCCGCTGAGCGAGAGCGCCACCCTCGTCATGCACGGCGAACGGCCGGGCGGGGCCGAGGGCGCCGCGCAGCCCCCGGACGCCGCGAACGAGGAAGAGGCCGCGAAGGTGGACAGCGGCATCGACGTCGGCGGGCAGAAGGTGCCGCCCGGCGGATGCATCCGCGAGGCGTACCGCAAGCTGTACGCGCCGACGAAGGACAGCGTGGACCTGCTGTTCCCGTTCGGGCTGGCATCGGAGGCGCACGAACGCTCCAAGAGCGATTCGCGGGTGGCCGCGGTGCTGAAGAACTGGTCGGCGTGCATGGGGAAGTCCGGGTACACCGGCCTGAAGGATCCCTACGAGGTCGTCCAGAAGCTGGGCCTGGAGGCCGATCCGGGCGGGCCCAAGGCCGTCACCGCGGCCAAGGCCGACGTCGCCTGCAAGCGCGAGGTGAACCTGGTGGGCATCTGGGCGGCGGTGGAGACGGCGTACCAGAAGCGGCTGGTGGAGGAGCAGGCCGAGACCCTCGCGCTGTACAAGAAGCAGCGCGAGGCCCGGTACCGGCTGGCGGCCGGGCTCTCCTGAGCCGCGCACGGGCCCTTCAGGAGGGCCGGGGCAGGCAGGTGCGGAAGGCGTCGAGGCGGTCCCTCTTGAGGGACTGCCACTGCTCGGAGGTGCCCCCCTCCTTCTGGCCAGCCTCGCCGGTGACCGGATCCGGGTCCGGATACCAGGAGACGCCGTGCTCCCGCATGCACGCGGAACCCTTGCGCGCGGCGGCGAGTTCCTCCGGACTCACCTGGACGGGGGCGGGCGTCGGGGGGAGCAGGGACAGGCAGGCGTTCTGCGCCTCGGGGTAGCGCGGGCTCTCCTTCTCCACGAAGTGCGGCGCGCCGTTCTCCCCGTAGGAGACGGTCATTCCGTGCTGTTCCATGCACCGGTAGAACGGGATGTCACCCGACGGGATCGAGGGCGCGGCGGTGGCCCCGGGTGTTCCCGCTGCGGAGTTCTTCCCCGGAACTGCTCCGCCACCGCATCCGGTCAGTGCGAGGCACAAAAGGAGTGACGAGGATATTTCGCGTACACGCACGAGGTCGTTTCCCTTGCGGTCGGCGGAGTGGAGGGGGCGCGTCCGTGTGGGGGAGGGGCGGAAGGCCGCGGGAGAGCGTAAGCGGATGCCGACCGAGCCGACAAGTCCGGTACGCGCCATGGTGGTTATGGCCTGATCAGCCGAGAAGAAGCTTGCTTCGCAGGAGTCCGGAGGGTTTAATCCCGGCCGGAATCAATTCCCTGAAGATGGAGAAAAAGACTCATGAGCAAGGCACTTAACCGAATTGCCGCCGGCTGCGCCGCCGCGGTATCCGTGGGCGTCGTTCTTCTGGCGGCGGCCGGACCGGCGGCCGCCAACACACCGAAGGACGGCTATCTGGAAGCCAGTGAGTTCGGCCTTTACTACAACTCCAACCAAGGCGGTTGTGTCTTCGACCTGCTGGCCTCGGACTGGAACTTCTACAACGACCTCTTCATCGGGCCGGAGGGCTGCGCCGGCCGGAACCGGGTGACGAACGACGACACCGCGTCGTACCGCAATCGGGACACCTACACGTGGAAGGTGGGCACCGACCCCAACCTCGCCGGTCTGGTCGGCGCGCTCCCCCCGGGTTACGTGGGCAACGCCAGCACCAACTTCAAGAACAAGATCACCTCGGCCACGTTCCTCGACTGACGGAGCGGCACACAGAACGACGCACGGAACGGCGCACCGAACGGCACACCGAACGGCGCACCGAACGACGCACGGAGCGGCGTACGGAACGCCGCGCGGCTCAGAGGCCCCTCACGGCCCCTCACGCCCCTCGGGGCCTCCGGGCGCCGCCAGGAGCCCCAGGACGGCCGAAAGGCCGGTACTCCACCCCCGAGCGGGGGAGTACCGGCCTTTCGTGCGTCCTGGGAGCGGCCCGGGACTGCGGGGAGATGTCAGAGGACGCGCACGGCGCCCGTCGGCTTGTCGTAGCTCATGGAGCGCTCGACGATGCCGGTGCTGGGGTTCTGCGCGCCGACGAACTTGCCGCCGCCGACGTAGACGGCGACGTGGTACGCGCTGCCCTTGGAGCCCCAGTACAGGATGTCGCCCGGCTGGAGGGCGCTCAGGGAGACCGAGGTGCCGGCCGAGGACTGCGCCTGCGACATGCGCGGCAGGCTGATGCCGGCCTGGCGGTACGCGGCCTGGACCAGACCCGAGCAGTCGAACGAGGACGGGCCGGTGCCGCCCATGACGTACGCCTTGCCGACCTGCGCGCGGGCGAAGTTCACGATGGCGGCGGCGGAGCCGGTCGCGGGGGCCGTGACGGTGCCCTTGCCCTGCGAGGACCCCGCGGAGGAGGAGCCGCCGGAGTTGGATCCGGAGTTGCTCTGGATCGGGGCGCGGGCCGCGCTGCGGTTGGCGCGCTCGGCCTCGGCCTTGCGGTCCGCCTCGGCCTTCGCCTTGGTCTCGGCGTCGGCCTTCTGCTGGGCGTCGGCCTTCAGCTGCTTGGCCTCGGCGGCGGCGCCCGTGCGGGCGGTCTCCTCCAGGGCGTTGAGCTCGCCGTCGACGGCGGCGGCGCGGGTGTTCTCCGCGGCCTTGGCCACGGACGAGGACACCTCGGCGCTCAGGTCCAGGTTGAGGACCGGCATTTCGAGGGTGGTCTCGTGCACGGGCTCGGCGGAGGGGGTGGCGCTCGCCGTGCCGGCCATGGCCAGGGTGCTGAGGACGCCACCGGCAACTCCGGCGCGGACCGCGAGCTTCGAGGCGCTGCGGCGGGGCTTCCGGTGGCTGGGTATGTGAGCGGTGAGGGACATGGGTCAACCGCTATCAGGGCCTCGCGGTTCCGTTCAAGAAACGTGGTCTGCGCCACAGTTGTGCGCGAAGCGGGCTAACCGGGCGCGTCGGACCTCTTATTGACGCCGTAACGGGCGAATCGGACAGTCGTCCGCAAGGCTGTGATCATGGGGTTTCACCAATAAGTCCGAATTGATCCCGGGCCTACCATCCACCTGCACAGATGGCCAAGCCCCCTTTCGGTACCGAGAATTCCGAGTGGCGCAGGTCACAGAAGCGTCACGCGATGCGGACGCTGTGGCCCTCCTGTGATCGAACCGTGAACTCGCCGCCGGGTCGACGGCGGGCCGGGGCGGCCCCGCGATCGCCTCCCGCTCGCATCCCGACGGCTCGCGACCGCTCGCGGCGCGGTCGCCGGCTCGTCCCCGGAGTCGTCCCCGCGGTCGTCCGCACCGGCTCCTCGAAGCGCCACTTCCCCGACTTCGTGAACGCATGCACGCGTCCACTCCCGTACGCGCGAGGTCCCCCGACCGGGGGACGCCGATCCCTTTATCATCACGCACCCCACCGTGCCAATTTGCGTGCAGTGGCCACGATTTGATAGTGCAACAGGCCCTCCACCTGCGACGACAGGTGCGGATGTCACCTTTGGTGATCATGTGGATGCTTCACGTATGAAGATCACCACTCATTGGGCTTCATGATCGTTCGTCAGGTGGTGGAGATCACAAACTCGTTGTTGTAACCCGTGTCGCAGATCACAGATGGGCGGGCATAAGATGCGCACCAGTCCGGCTTGTGAACTGCCTCACATGCGAGGCGGGGCGCGCGGCGCCGGCAGCGGTCCAACGGTCAAGGACGACTGGAAGGAGCGAGGAGCGTGAATGCGTACGCGCCCATCCTCGTGCTCGGCGCCCTCGGCGCAGGGTTTGCGATCTTCTCCGTGGTCATGGCCACGCTGATCGGTCCAAAACGGTACAACCGGGCAAAACTTGAAGCGTACGAGTGCGGCATCGAGCCCACTCCCATGCCCGCCGGCGGCGGCCGCTTCCCCATCAAGTACTACCTGACGGCGATGCTCTTCATCGTCTTCGACATCGAGGTTGTCTTCCTCTACCCCTGGGCGGTCACCTTCGACTCGCTGGGGATCTTCGGGCTCGTCGAGATGCTCCTCTTCGTGCTCACCGTCTTCGTCGCCTACGCCTACGTATGGCGCCGCGGCGGCCTGGAATGGGACTGAGGGGCTGAATTTTCCATGGGACTGGAAGAGAAGCTGCCGAGCGGCTTTCTGCTGACCACCGTCGAACAGGCCGCGGGATGGGTGCGCAAGGCGTCCGTCTTCCCGGCCACCTTCGGCCTGGCCTGCTGCGCCATCGAGATGATGACCACCGGAGCGGGCCGGTACGACCTGGCCCGCTTCGGCATGGAGGTCTTCCGCGGATCCCCGCGCCAGGCCGACCTGATGATCGTGGCCGGCCGGGTCAGCCAGAAGATGGCGCCGGTGCTGCGGCAGGTGTACGACCAGATGCCCGCTCCCAAGTGGGTCATCTCTATGGGTGTTTGTGCGTCTTCGGGCGGAATGTTCAACAACTACGCGATCGTCCAGGGCGTCGACCACATCGTCCCCGTGGACATCTACCTGCCCGGCTGCCCGCCCCGCCCCGAGATGCTGCTGGACGCGATCCTCAAGCTCCACCAGAAGATCCAGGGATCGAAGCTCGGCGTGAACCGGGAAGAGGCGGCCCGAGAGGCGGAGGAGGCGGCCCTCAAGGCGCTCCCCACCATTGAGATGAAGGGGCTCCTGCGGTGAGCGAGGACCCGGCCGTGCAGAACGGCCCCCAAGCCGGCGACGGCAACAACGTGCCCGCGCCCCGAGGTGCCACCGGCCCCGAGGTGATCGGCGTCCGCAAGGGCATGTTCGGTGCCTCGGGCGGCGGCGACACCAGCGGCTACGGCGGCCTCGTGCGGACCGTGGCCCTGCCCGGCGCCAGCGCCCGCCCCTACGGCTCGTACTTCGACGAGGTGGTCGACGAGCTCGAAGGAGCACTGGAGGAGCAGGACCTCGTCCCGGAGAACGCCATCGAGAAGGTGGTCGTCGACCGGGCGGAGCTGACCCTCCACATCGCGCGCGAGCACCTCCTCCTCGTCGCGAAGACCCTGCGCGACGACCCGGCGCTGCGCTTCGAGCTCTGCACCGGGGTCAGCGGGGTGCACTTCCCCGACGACAAGGGCCGCGAGCTGCACGCCGTCTACCACCTGCGCTCGCTCACCCACGGCCGGATCGTGCGCCTGGAGGTCACCGCCCCGGACGCCGACCCGCACGTCCCCTCGGTCGTCTCCGTCTACCCGACGAACGACTGGCACGAGCGCGAGACGTACGACTTCTTCGGCCTGATCTTCGACGGGCACCCGGCCCTCACCCGGATCATGATGCCGGACGACTGGCAGGGCTTCCCGCAGCGCAAGGACTACCCGCTCGGCGGCATCGCCATCGAGTACAAGGGCGCCCAGATCCCGGCTCCCGACCAGCGGAGGTCGTACAGCTGATGAGCACGCAACCGAATCACGCAGCCGATCACGCCTCCGCCCGCGAGACGACCGAGGGCACCGTCTACACCGTCACCGGCGGCGACTGGGACGAGATCGTCCAGTCTGCGGCCCGCGCGGACGACGAGCGGATCGTCGTCAACATGGGCCCCCAGCACCCCTCCACCCACGGAGTGCTCCGCCTGATCCTGGAGATCGACGGCGAGACGGTCACCGAGGCCCGCTGCGGCATCGGCTACCTCCACACCGGCATCGAGAAGAACCTCGAATACCGGAACTGGACGCAGGGCACCACCTTCGTCACGCGCATGGACTACCTGACGCCGTTCTTCAACGAGACGGCGTACTGCCTGGGCGTGGAGAAGCTGCTCGGCATCACCGATCAGATCCCGGACCGCGCCTCCGCCATCCGCGTCCTGCTGATGGAGCTCAACCGGCTCTCCTCCCACCTGGTGTGCATCGCCACCGGCGGCATGGAGCTCGGCGCGACCACGATCATGATCTACGGGTTCCGCGACCGCGAGCTGATCCTCGACGTGTTCGAGCTGATCACCGGCCTGCGCATGAACCACGCGTTCGTCCGCCCCGGCGGCCTCGCGCAGGACCTGCCCCCGGGCGCCGTGGACCAGGTCCGCGAGTTCGTGAAGACCATGAAGAAGAACCTGCCGGAGTACGACAAGCTCGCCACCGGCAACCCCATCTTCAAGGCCCGCATGCAGGACGTCGGCTACCTCGACCTCACCGGCTGCATGGCGCTCGGCGCCACCGGCCCGATCCTGCGCTCCGCCGGCCTCCCGCACGACCTGCGCAAGACGGACCCGTACTGCGGCTACGAGAACTACGAGTTCGACGTGCCGACCACCGAGTCCTGCGACTCCTACGGACGCTTCCTGGTCCGCCTGGAGGAGATGCGCCAGTCCCTGCGGATCGTCGAGCAGTGCCTGGACCGGCTGGAGCCGGGCCCGGTCATGGTCGCCGACAAGAAGATCGCCTGGCCCGCGCAGCTCGCGATGGGCCCCGACGGCCTCGGCAACTCGCTCGACCACATCAAGCAGATCATGGGCACCTCCATGGAGTCCCTCATCCACCACTTCAAGCTGGTGACCGAGGGCTTCCGGGTACCGGCCGGCCAGGCCTACGCGGCCGTGGAGTCGCCCAAGGGCGAACTCGGCGTGCACGTGGTCTCCGACGGCGGCACCCGCCCCTTCCGGGTCCACTTCCGCGACCCGTCCTTCACCAACCTGCAGGCCATGGCGGCGATGTGCGAGGGCGGCCAGATCGCCGACGTCATCGTGGCCGTCGCCTCCATCGACCCCGTGATGGGAGGCGTCGACCGATGACAGCCAATCAGCCCGCAGCAGGGGTGAGCCTGGGCATGCCCCAGCTTCCGGCACCCGACTTCCCGGCCGACGTACGCGCCCGGCTGGAAGCGGATGCGAAGGAGGTCATCGCCCGCTACCCCGACAGCCGCTCCGCGCTGCTGCCGCTGCTCCACCTCATCCAGTCGCAGGAGGGCTACGTCTCGCGCACCGGCATCCGGTTCTGCGCCGACGTACTGGGCCTGACCACCGCCGAGGTGACGGCCGTGGCGACCTTCTACACGATGTACCGGCGCAAGCCCTCCGGGGACTACCAGGTCGGTGTCTGTACGAACACCCTGTGCGCGGTCATGGGCGGCGACGCCATCTTCGAGGAGCTCAAGGACCACCTCGGGGTCGGCAACAACGAGACCACCCCCGACGGCAAGGTCACCCTCGAACACATCGAGTGCAACGCGGCCTGCGACTACGCCCCCGTGGTGATGGTCAACTGGGAGTTCTTCGACAACCAGACCCCCGAGTCCGCCAAGGCCATGGTGGACGACCTGCTGGCCGGCCGCACCGTGGAGCCGACCCGGGGCGCCCCGCTGTGCACGTACAAGGAGACCGCCCGGATCCTGGCGGGCTTCCCCGACGAGCGCGAAGGCGCCGTCGAGGCGAGCGGCGGCGCCGGTCACGCCTCCCTGATCGGCCTGCGCATCGCGCGCGGCGAAGCCCCGCACGCCCCGATCGTGCACCCGCGCGGCGAGGCCACCATCGAGGGAGGGGAGTGATGACCGTGTCCACCGAACTGAGCAAGAACGGTACGAGTCCGGAGAAGCTCCTCGCGCCCGTCCTGTCGGCGTTCTGGGACGAGCCGCAGTCGTGGACGCTGGAGACCTACCGGCGTCACGAGGGGTACGAGGGCCTGCGCAAGGCGCTCGCGATGACCCCCGACGACCTCATCGCCTACGTGAAGGACTCGGGCCTGCGCGGACGCGGCGGTGCGGGCTTCCCCACCGGCATGAAGTGGCAGTTCATCCCGCAGGGCGACGGCAAGCCGCACTACCTCGTGGTGAACGCGGACGAGTCGGAGCCGGGCACCTGCAAGGACATCCCGCTCCTCTTCGCGAACCCGCACTCCCTCATCGAGGGAATGATCATCGCCTGCTACGCGATCCGCTCGGAGCACGCCTTCATCTACCTGCGCGGCGAGACCGTGCCGGTGCTGCGGCGGCTGCACGAGGCGGTCCGCGAGGCGTACGAGGCCGGGTACCTCGGGGAGGACATCCTCGGGAGCGGGCTGAAGCTCGACATCACCGTGCACGCGGGCGCGGGCGCCTACATCTGCGGCGAGGAAACGGCCCTCCTGGACTCCCTCGAAGGACGCCGCGGCCAGCCCCGGCTGCGTCCGCCCTTCCCGGCGGTCGAAGGGCTCTACGCCTGCCCCACCGTGGTGAACAACGTGGAGTCCATCGCCTCGGTTCCCGCGATCCTGAACAAGGGCAAGGACTGGTTCAAGTCGATGGGGACCGAGAAGTCCCCCGGCTTCACCCTGTACTCGCTCTCCGGGCACGTGGTCGGCCCCGGCCAGTACGAGGCCCCGCTCGGGATCACCCTGCGCCAGCTCCTCGACATGAGCGGCGGCATCCGCCCCGGGCACCGGCTGAAGTTCTGGACCCCGGGCGGCTCCTCCACCCCGATGTTCACCGAGGAGCACCTCGACGTCCCCCTCGACTACGAGGGCGTCGGCGCGGCCGGCTCCATGCTCGGCACCAAGGCCCTGCAGTGCTTCGACGAGACGACCTGCGTGGTGCGGGCGGTGACCCGCTGGACCGAGTTCTACGCCCACGAGTCCTGCGGCAAGTGCACGCCCTGCCGCGAAGGCACGTACTGGCTGGTCCAGTTGCTCCGCGACATCGAAGCGGGCAACGGGGTCATGTCCGACCTCGACAAGCTGAACGACATCGCCGACAACATCAACGGCAAGTCGTTCTGCGCACTCGGCGACGGCGCCGCCAGCCCCATCTTCTCCTCGCTCAAGTACTTCCGCGCGGAGTACGAGCAGCACATCACGGGCAAGGGCTGCCCCTTCGACCCCAAGAAGTCGACCCTCTGGGCCGACACGGAGGTGACCGCATGACCGTGACCACAACGGCAGCCTCCGGCGGCGGAGAGGCCGCGGTCCCCCCGGTGGACCACATCTCCCTGACCATCGACGGCATCGAACTGTCGGTGCCCAAGGGGACCCTGGTCATCCGGGCCGCCGAACAGCTCGGCATCGAGATCCCCCGGTTCTGCGACCACCCCCTCCTCTCCCCGGCCGGCGCCTGCCGCCAGTGCATCGTCGAGGTCGAGGGCCAGCGCAAGCCGATGGCCTCCTGCACCATCACCTGCACCGACGGCATGGTCGTCAAGACCCAGCTGACCTCCCCGGTCGCCGACAAGGCCCAGCGCGGGGTGATGGAGCTGCTGCTCATCAACCACCCGCTGGACTGCCCGGTCTGCGACAAGGGCGGCGAGTGCCCGCTGCAGAACCAGGCGATGTCCCACGGCAACGCCGAATCGCGTTTCGAAGGCAAGAAGCGCACCTACGAGAAGCCGGTGGCGATCTCCACGCAGGTGCTGCTGGACCGCGAACGGTGCGTGCTGTGCGCGCGCTGCACCCGCTTCTCCAACGAGATCGCCGGCGACCCGATGATCGAACTCCTGGAACGCGGTGCGCTCCAGCAGGTCGGCACCGGCGAGGACGACCCCTTCGAGTCCTACTTCTCCGGCAACACCATCCAGATCTGCCCGGTCGGCGCCCTCACCTCGGCCGCCTACCGGTTCCGCTCCCGCCCCTTCGACCTCGTCTCCTCCCCGAGCGTGTGCGAGCACTGCGCGGGCGGCTGCGCCACGCGCACCGACCACCGCCGCGGCAAGGTGCTGCGCCGGCTGGCCGCCGAGGACCCCGAGGTCAACGAGGAGTGGATCTGCGACAAGGGCCGCTTCGGGTTCCGCTACGCGCAGCGCCCCGACCGGCTCACCACCCCGCTGGTCCGCGGCAGCGACGGGGTCCTGGCCCCGGCCAGCTGGCCCGAGGCCCTGGAGGCCGCCGCCAACGGGCTCGCCGCCGCGCGCGGCCGGGCCGGAGTGCTGACCGGCGGACGCCTCACCGTCGAGGACGCCTACGCGTACGCCAAGTTCGCCCGGGTCGTGCTCGACACCAACGACATCGACTTCCGGGCCCGGGTGCACAGCGCGGAGGAGACCGAGTTCCTGGCCGCCACCGTCGCCGGCACCGGCATCGACCTCGACGGGCACGGAGTCACCAACACCTCGCTGGAGGCGGCCCCGGCCGTGCTCCTCGTCGGCATCGAGGCCGAGGAGGAGGCCCCCGGGGTCTTCCTGCGGCTGCGCAAGGCCCACCGCAAGCACAAGCAGCGGACCTTCGCCCTCGCCCCCTTCGCCACCCGCGGCCTGGAGAAGGCGGGCGGCACCCTGCTGGCCGCCGCCCCCGGCACCGAGCCCGAGTGGCTCAACGCACTCGCCTCGCAGGCCGGGCTGGAGGACGGCGGCCAGGCCGCCGCCGACGCGCTGCGCCTGCCCGGCGCCGTCATCGTCGTCGGGGAGCGCCTCGCGGGCGTGCCCGGCGCACTGACCGCCGCCGTACGGGCCGCCGCCGCCAGCGGCGCCACCCTGGTGTGGATCCCGCGCCGGGCCGGAGAGCGGGCCGCCGTCGAAGCGGGCGCGCTGCCGTCCCTGCTGCCGGGCGCCCGTCCCGCCACCGACCCGCGGGCCCGCGACGAGGTCGCCGCCGCCTGGGGCCTTGACGAGCTCCCGCACCGCTACGGCCGCGACACCGGCCAGATCATCGAGGCCGCGGCGACCCGGGAACTCTCCGCCCTGCTGGTCGCGGGCGTCGAGCTCGCCGACCTGCCGGACCCGGCCCGCGCCAGGCTCGCGCTCCAGGAGGCCTTCGTGGTCTCCCTGGAACTGCGGCCCGGCGAGGTCACCGACCTCGCGGACGTGGTCTTCCCGGTGGCGGCCGTCGCCGAGAAGCCGGGCGCCTTCATCAACTGGGAGGGCAGGGTCCGGCCGTTCGAGGCCGCGCTGAAGCCCGAGCAGATGACCCGCCGGCTCGCCCCCGCCGACTCCCGCGTGCTGCACATGCTGGCCGACGCGGCCGACCGGCCGATCGCGCTGCCCGACGTACACGCCGTACGCCGGGAGCTCGACGGACTCGGCCCGTGGGCCGGGGAGCGCGCCGCCGGACAGCCCGGAGACCGGGACCTGCTGCCCCGTCCCGCCGCGGGAGAGGCGGTTCTCGCGGGCCACCGGCTCCTCCTCGACCAGGGGCTCCTCCAGGACGGCGACGAGGCCCTGGCCGGCACCCGGCACGAGGCCAGCGCCCGCCTGTCGGCCGCCACGGCCGCCGAGACCGGCGTCAGATGCGGCGACGTCCTCGCGGTGACCGGCCCCGCCGGCTCCGTGGAACTGCCGCTGCGCATCACCGAGATGCCCGACCGGGTGGTCTGGCTCCCGATGAACTCCACCGGCTCCGGGGTCCTCGCCGACACCGGAGCCCGCCCGGGGGCCCTGGTCCGCATCGGCCCGGCCACCCCGGCCGACACCAGCGACTCCCCTGCGGAGGTGGGCGCGTGAACACCGTTCAGATCGCCGCCGAAGACCTCTCCCTGTTCGGCAGGGACGTCTGGTGGCTCGTCGTCGTCAAGGCGGTGTTCTGCTTCGCCTTCCTGATGGTGACCGTGCTCTTCTCCATCGTGTGGGAGCGCAAGGTCGTCGCCTGGATGCAGCTGCGCATCGGCCCCAACCGGCACGGCCCCTGGGGCATGCTCCAGTCGCTCGCCGACGGCGTGAAGCTCATGCTGAAGGAAGACATCATCGTCAAGCGGGCCGACAAGGTCGTCTTCGTCCTTGCCCCGATCATCGCGGCGATCCCGGCCTTCATGGCCATCGCGGTGATCCCCTTCGGCCCCTCGGGCAACGAGGTCTCCATCTTCGGCCAGCGCACCACGATGCAGCTGACCGACCTGCCCATCGCGATGCTCTACATCCTCGCGGTGGCCTCGGTCGGCATCTACGGCATCGTCCTGGCCGGCTGGTCCTCCGGCTCCACGTACCCGCTCCTCGGCGGCCTGCGCTCCTGCGCGCAGATGATCTCCTACGAGATCGCGATGGGCGCGGCCTTCGCCTCGGTCTTCCTCTACTCCGGGTCGATGTCGACCTCGAAGATCGTCGAAGCGCAGGCGGACCGCTGGTACATCATCCTGTTGCCGGTCTCCTTCATCATCTACGTCATCACGATGGTCGGCGAGACGAACCGCGCCCCCTTCGACATGCCGGAGTCCGAGGGCGACCTGGTCGGCGGCTTCAACACCGAGTACTCCTCGATCAAGTTCGCGCTGTTCATGCTCGCCGAGTACGTCAACATGGTCACCGTCTCCGCGGTCTCCGTCACCCTGTTCCTGGGCGGCTGGCGGGCCCCGGCGCCGATCTCCACGTACTGGGAGGGCGCGAACCACGGCTGGTGGCCGATGCTCTGGTTCGTCATCAAGGTCCAGCTGCTCCTCTTCTTCTTCATCTGGCTGCGCGGCACGCTCCCGCGCGTGCGCTACGACCAGCTGATGAAGCTCGGCTGGAAGGTGCTGATCCCGGTCTCCGTGGTGTGGCTGATGCTGGTCGCCACCGTCCGGGCGCTGCGCAACGAGAACTACGACTTCCAGGAGATCGTGCTCTACGTCGGCGGCGGGGTCATCGCACTCCTGCTGCTGTCCTTCGTTGCGGACCTGTTCCGCGACAAGAAGGAGAAGACGGCCCTCGCGGACGCCGAACTGGCCGCGGCCGCCGAACCCTTCGACCCCCTGGCGGGCGGATTCCCCGTACCGCCCAAGCCCGGCCAGCACCTGGCACCCGTACCGCGCAGGCGGCCCCGCAGTGAGCGGGAGCTCATTGTCAGTGGCGCGGCGAATACTGACAGTGACCGAGAGGAGGGTGCTGAGAATGTCTGACAAGTCTGACGCCGAGCAGGGCGAGAGCTGGCAGAACCCGGTGGCCGGCTTCGGCGTGACCTTCAAGGCCATGTTCAAGAAGCGCCTCACCGAGCAGTACCCGGAGCAGGAAAAGACCACCGCACCCCGCTTCCACGGGCGGCACCAGCTCAACCGCCACCCGGACGGTCTGGAGAAGTGCATCGGGTGCGAGCTGTGCGCCTGGGCCTGTCCCGCCGACGCGATCTACGTCGAGGGCGCGGACAACACCGAGGAGGAGCGCTACTCCCCGGGTGAGCGGTACGGCCGGGTCTACCAGATCAACTACGCCCGCTGCATCCTGTGCGGGCTGTGCGTCGAGGCGTGCCCGACCAGGGCGCTGACCATGACGAACGAGTTCGAACTGGCCGACTCCAGCCGCGAAGCGCTCATCTACACCAAGGAGCAGCTGCTCTCCGGGCTCACCGAGGGCATGGTCGAGGCACCGCACTCGATCTTCCCCGGCACGGACGACACGGACTACTACCGCGGGCTGGTGACCGGGGCGGCTCCCGGCACGGTCCGCCAGGTGGCCGTCTCCAAGGGCGAGGTCGCCGACAACAGCGCCGAGGGGGTGGGCGCATGAGCTCCCTCGCCGCGGCCGCCACCCTCACCTCCTCCGGTGAGGCCGTGCAGTTCTGGGTCCTCGGCACGATCGCCGTCATCGGCGCACTGGCCACGATCCTGATGAAGAAGGCCGTGCACAGCGCGCTCAGCCTGGCCGGGACGATGATCATCCTGGCGGTCTTCTACCTCGCCAACGGGGCGTACTTCCTCGGCATCGTCCAGGTCGTCGTCTACACCGGCGCGATCATGATGCTCTTCCTCTTCGTCGTCATGCTCGTCGGCGTCACCGCCGCGGACTCGCTGACCGAGACCATCAAGGGACAGCGCTGGCTGGCCGTCCTGTGCGGACTGGGCTTCGGCATCCTGCTCATCGCGGGCATCGCCAACGCCAGGCTCACCCACTTCAACGGACTCGGCCGGATCAACTCCGGCGGGCACGTCGAAGGCCTGGCCACGCTGATCTTCACCAAGTACGTGTTCGCCTTCGAGTTCACCGGCGCCCTGCTGATCACGGCGGCCGTCGGCGCGATGGTGCTCACCCACCGCGAGCGCACCGAGCGGGCCGCCACCCAGCGCGAGCTCGCCGAGCGCCGCGTACGCGAGGGCGTCCAGCTCCCGCCGCTGCCCGCACCCGGCGTCTATGCCCGGCACAACGCCGTGGACGTCGCGGGCCTGCTGCCGGACGGCACCCCCTCCGAGCTCACCGTCAACCAGACGCTGCGCGCCCGCGGCCAGATCAGGGACGTCTCCGGCAAGGCCCTGGACGACCTGAAGGCCCTGGAACAGCGGTCGTCCGAGCGGCTCGGCCGCGATGCGGGCGAGCTCGGCCGCGACGCCCGTGAGGAGGCCTCGAAGTGAACCCGGTCAACTACCTGTACCTGTCCGCGCTGCTGTTCACCATCGGGGCGGCGGGAGTCCTGATCCGGAAGAACGCGATCGTGCTGTTCATGTGCGTGGAGCTCATGCTCAACGCCTGCAACCTCGCCTTCGTCACCTTCTCCCGGATGCACGGCAACCTCGACGGCCAGATCATCGCGTTCTTCACGATGGTCGTCGCCGCCGCCGAGGTCGTGGTGGGCCTCGCGATCATCGTGTCGCTGTTCCGTACCCGCCACTCGGCCTCGGTCGACGACGCCAGCCTGATGAAGCTGTAAGGGGCGTTCACAGTGGAGAACCTGATTGTGCTGCTGATCGCGGCGCCCCTGCTCGGAGCGGCGGTGCTGCTCTGCGGCGGCCGGCGTCTCGACAAGGTGGGGCACTGGCTCGGCACCCTGCTCGCCGCCGCCTCCTTCGGGACCGGCGTCGTCCTCTTCGCCGACATGCTCGGCCGCGGAGCCGAGGACCGCACCCTGCACCAGCGGCTGTTCACCTGGGTCCCCGTCGAGGGCTTCCAGGCCGACATGGCCTTCCAGCTGGACCAGCTGTCGATGACCTTCGTCCTGCTGATCTCCGGCGTGGGCACGCTCATCCACATCTACTCCATCGGCTACATGGAGCACGACGAGCGGCGCCGCCGCTTCTTCGGCTACCTCAACCTGTTCGTCGCGGCCATGCTCCTGCTGGTCCTCGCCGACAACTACCTGCTGCTGTACTTCGGCTGGGAGGGCGTGGGCCTCGCCTCGTACCTCCTGATCGGCTTCTGGCAGCACAAGCCCAGCGCGGCCACCGCGGCCAAGAAGGCCTTCCTGGTCAACCGCGTCGGCGACATCGGCCTCTCGATCGCCATCATGCTGATGTTCACCACGTTCGGGACCTTCGCCTTCGGCCCGGTCCTCGGCTCGGCGGACGACGCCTCCGAGGGCAAGCTGACGGCGATCGGCCTGATGCTGCTGCTGGCCGCCTGCGGCAAGTCGGCCCAGGTGCCGCTCCAGTCCTGGCTCGGGGACGCGATGGAGGGCCCGACCCCGGTCTCGGCCCTCATCCACGCCGCGACCATGGTCACCGCCGGCGTCTACCTCATCGTCCGCTCGGGCGCGATCTTCAACGGGGCGCCCGACGCCCAGCTGGTCGTCACCATCGTCGGCGCCGTCACGCTCCTCTTCGGTGCGATCGTCGGTTGCGCGAAGGACGACATCAAGAAGGCCCTCGCCGGCTCGACGATGTCGCAGATCGGCTACATGATCCTGGCGGCCGGCCTCGGCCCCATCGGGTACGTGTTCGCGATCATGCACCTGGTCACGCACGGGTTCTTCAAGGCGGGCCTCTTCCTCGGCGCCGGTTCCGTGATGCACGGGATGAACGACGAGGTCGACATGCGCAAGTACGGCGGCCTGCGGAAGTACATGCCGGTCACCTTCGTCACCTTCGGCCTCGGCTACCTCGCCATCATCGGCTTCCCCGGCCTGTCGGGCTTCTTCTCCAAGGACAAGATCATCGAGGCGGCCTTCGCGAAGGGCGGCACCGAGGGCTGGATCCTGGGCGGGGTGGCCCTGCTGGGCGCGGCGATCACCGCCTTCTACATGACCCGGGTCATGCTCCTCACCTTCTTCGGCGAGAAGCGCTGGCAGCCCGACGCCGACGGCCACGCCCCGCACCCGCACGAGTCCCCGAAGACCATGACCATCCCGATGATCGTGCTCGCCTTCGGCTCGGTCTTCGCGGGCGGCTTCTTCGGGATCGGCGACCGCTTCCTGAAGTGGCTGGAGCCCGTCACCGGACACCAGCACGGACACCCGCCGGTCAGCGCCGCGACGGTCACCGGGGCCACCATGGTGGTCCTCGTCATCGGCGTCGCCATCGCCTGGACGATGTACGGCAGGAAGCCCGTCCCCGTCGTCGCCCCGCGCGGCTCGCTCCTCACCCGGGCGGCCCGACGGGACCTCTACCAGGACGACTTCAACCACGTGGTCCTGGTCCGCGGCGGGGAGCACCTGACCCGCTCCCTCGTCTACGTCGACCACAGCCTGGTCGACGGCGTGGTCAACGGGACGGCCGCCGGAGTCGGCGGTCTGTCGGGCCGGCTGCGCAAGCTGCAGAACGGCTACGCCCGCAGCTACGCGGTCTCGATGTTCGGAGGCACGGCGATCCTCATCGCCGCGACCCTGCTGATGAGGGCGGTGTGAGATGAGTTTCCCGCTTCTGACGGTGACGGCCGCGGTCCCCGCGGTCGGTGCGATCCTGACGGCGGCCGTCCCGGCCGCCCGCCGGACCGCCGCCAAATGGCTCGCCCTGCTCTTCTCGCTGGCGACCCTGGCCCTGGCCGTGCTCGTCGCGGTCCGCTTCGAGCCCGGTGGCGACCGCTACCAGCTCACCGAATCCCGCGCCTGGATCGCCGACTTCGGCGTCCGCTACGAACTGGGCGTCGACGGCATCGGGGTCGTGCTCATCGCACTCACCGCGCTGCTGATCCCCTTCGTGATCGCGGCCGGCTGGCACGACGCCGACCCGCTGGAGACCAACTCCTCGCGCTGGCGGCCGACCCAGGGCTTCTTCGCCCTGATCCTGCTGGTCGAGGCGATGGTGATCATCTCCTTCGAGGCCACCGACGTCTTCCTCTTCTACATCTTCTTCGAAGCCATGCTCATCCCGATGTACTTCCTCATCGGCGGCTTCGGGGACCGGGCCCACGCCGGGTCGGACGAGAACGCGGCCGCGCAGCGCTCGTACGCGGCGGTCAAGTTCCTCCTCTACAACCTGGTCGGCGGCCTCATCATGCTGGCCGCCGTCATCGGGCTCTACGTGGTCGCCGGGAACTTCTCCCTCCAGGAGATCACCGCCGCCCGCGCCGCGGGCACGCTCGACATGGCGACCAACACCGAGCGGCTGCTGTTCCTCGGCTTCTTCTTCGCCTTCGCGGTGAAGGCCCCGCTGTGGCCGCTGCACACCTGGCTGCCGAACGCGATGGGCGAGGCCACCGCCCCGGTCGCCGTCCTGATCACCGCGGTCGTCGACAAGGTCGGCACCTTCGCGATGCTGCGCTTCTGCCTCGGGCTCTTCCCCGAGGCCAGCAAGTGGGCCACGCCGGTGATCCTCGTTCTGGCCCTGATCAGCATCGTCTACGGCGCTCTGGTCGCCTGCGGGCAGCGGGACATCAAGCGGCTGGTGGCGTACGCCTCCATCTCGCACTTCGGCTTCATCATCCTGGGCATCTTCGCGATGACCTCCCAGGGCCAGTCGGGCGCGACGCTCTACATGGTCAACCACGGGCTCTCGACGGCGGCGCTCATGCTGGTCGCCGGCTTCCTGATCTCGCGGCGCGGCTCCCGGCTCATCGCCGACTACGGCGGTGTGCAGAAGGTGGCCCCGGTCCTGGCCGGCACCTTCCTCATCGGCGGTCTCGCGACCCTGTCGCTCCCCGGCCTCGCGCCGTTCGTCAGCGAGTTCCTGGTCCTGGTCGGCACGTTCGCCCGGTACCCGGTCGTCGGCATCATCGCCACCTTCGGCATCGTGCTGGCGGCGCTCTACACGC
Source organism: Streptomyces sp. NPDC058401 (assembly GCF_042722885.1). NCBI lineage: Bacteria > Bacillati > Actinomycetota > Actinomycetes > Kitasatosporales > Streptomycetaceae > Streptomyces > Streptomyces sp. NPDC058401. The sequence goes on along the minus strand of NZ_JBHXKA010000052.1, from coordinate 2,980 downwards.
TGGTCCTCTACCAGCGCACCATGACCGGCCCGGTCAAGGAGGAGGTCCGCACCATGCCGGACCTGCGCCTGCGGGAGGTCCTGGTGGTCGCCCCGCTGATCGCGCTGCTGATCGGACTGGGCGTCTACCCGAAGGTCCTGACCGACATCGTCAACCCGGCGGTGAAGCACACCATGTCGGACGTGAAGCAGACCGATCCGAAGCCCGAGGTGGCTGTCGAGGCCAAGAACGGGGAGGGGGCGAAGTGAGCACCCTGACTGCCGCAGCCCAGAACCTGCTGCCGAACCTGGCGGCCGCGGCGCCGATCGACAAGATCCCGGCCCCGCACATCGAGTACGCCCAGCTGTCGCCCACGCTCATCGTGCTGGGCGCGGCGATCATCGGAGTCCTCGTAGAGGCCTTCGTACCGCGCAAGGCCCGGTACTACACGCAGGTGTTCCTCGCCGTCGCCGCGCTGGCCTCGGCCTTCGCGGCGGTCGTCGCACTCGCCGCCGGCGGGTACGGCAGCTCCAAGGCGCACATCGCGGCCATGGGCGCCGTGGCCGTCGACGGACCGGCGCTCTTCCTCCAGGGCACCATCATCCTGGCCTCCGTCGTGGCGATCTTCACCTTCGCCGAGCGGCGCCTGGACCCGGCCGCCCACGGCAACCGGGTGGACTCCTTCGCCGCGCAGGCGGCGTCCGTCCCGGGCAGCGAGAGCGAGAAGGAAGCCGTCAAGGCGGGCTTCACCACCACCGAGGTCTTCCCGCTCGCCCTGTTCGCGATCGCCGGAATGCTGATCTTCCCCGCGGCCAACGACCTGCTGACGCTGTTCGTGGCCCTGGAGGTCTTCTCCCTCCCGCTGTACCTGCTCTGCGCCGTCGCCCGCCGCCAGCGGCTGATGTCGCAGGAGGCGGCCGTCAAGTACTTCCTGCTCGGCGCCTTCTCCTCCGCCTTCCTCCTCTTCGGCATCGCCCTCGTCTACGGGTACGCCGGCTCGGTCTCCTACGCGGCGATCGCGGACGTAGTCGACGGCACCGTGGCGAACATCGACCCGGCGCTCGCCGACACCATGGGCAACGACGCACTGCTGCTCATCGGCGGCGCGCTGATCCTGATGGGCCTGCTCTTCAAGGTCGGCGCGGTCCCCTTCCACATGTGGACCCCGGACGTCTACCAGGGCGCCCCCACCCCGGTCACCGGCTTCATGGCGGCGGCGACGAAGGTGGCCGCTTTCGGCGCCCTCCTGCGTCTGCTCTACGTCGTCCTGCCCGGCCTGCGCTGGGACTGGCGGCCGGTCATGTGGGGCGTCGCGATCGTCACGATGCTGGCGGGCGCGGTCATCGCGGTCACCCAGACCGACGTCAAGCGGCTCCTCGCCTACTCCTCCATCGCACACGCGGGCTTCATCCTGGCCGGTGTGATCGCCACCTCGGCGGAGGGCGTCCAGTCCGTCCTCTTCTACCTGGGGGCCTACTCCTTCGTCACGATCGGCGCCTTCGCGGTCGTCACGCTGGTGCGCGACGCGGGCGGCGAGGCCACGCACCTGTCCAAGTGGGCGGGGCTCGGACGTCGTTCGCCCCTCACGGCGGCGGTCTTCGCGATCTTCCTGCTCGCCTTCGCGGGCATCCCGCTGACCTCCGGCTTCTCCGGCAAGTTCGCCGTGTTCAAGGCGGCGGCGGAGGGCGGCGCGGGAGCGCTGGTCGTGGTCGGTGTCATCTCGTCCGCGATCGCCGCGTTCTTCTACATCCGGGTGATCGTCCTCATGTTCTTCAGCGAGCCGAAGGCGGACGGCCCCACGGTCGCCGTCCCGTCCCCGCTGACGATGACGACCATCGCGGTGGGCGTCGCGGTCACGGTGGTGCTGGGCGTGGCCCCGCAGTACTTCCTGGACCTGGCGGGCAGCGCGAGCACCTTCGTCCGCTGACCTGACCTGACCTGACCTGACCGTACCGAGTACGGCCGAGGGCCCGGCTCCCCTTCAGTGGGGAGCCGGGCCCTTTGCCGTACGGGGTGGTGCCGAAGGGCGTACGCGGTGAGGAAGCCCGGGAGGCCGGGAGGCCGGGAGGCCGGAGACCGTGGTGGTGAATTGAACGCGCTCAGCCCTCTTCGGGCTGTGAGCTTCGGGTTTCGGGCACTTAGTGGCCGTGGTCGTGTGCGTCGGCGGGCTTCGTCGGGGTGCCGGGCTTGACCGGGCAGGTCAGGGCGGGGTTCCAGTTGTGGAAGCGGCCCGCCGGATTCTCCTTGTACGCCCACAGGTGCAGGTCGTAGTGCTTGGGCATGCCCGTCCAGTGGCCCGGCATCGGCCCGTCGAAGGGCAGGCCGAACATGGTCGGGCGGTCGTCCGTGGTCTTCATGTCCTGGTCCCGGTCGGCCGACATCCACTCCACGGTCTGGAGGGTGCGGCGGCCGTGCTCGTCCTTCTCGGAGCTGTAGAGCAGGGCGGCCGGCTTGCTCGGATCCGTCGAGCCCCAGTTGGCTTCCTTGACGTAGTGGTAGCCCATGGCTCCCACCCCGAACGGGTTGGTCATGCACTCCGTGCCGTGCGGGAGGTACCCGTCCTTGAGGGCCTCCCGCTCGTCCGCGTACTTGGCCGTCACCCGGATGGCCGTGGCCATGTCCCGCATGGCCTTCGCGTTCCTCGGGTCGGGGGCGGGCCCGTCCACGGCGTGGGCCGGTACGGCGGCCGTGAGGGTGCCTGCCAGGCCGAGGGATATCGCGGCCGCGCAGCTCAGGAAGGCCTTGCGGGGGAGGAAGGGCATGGGAACTCCTGCCGTTCGGGTATGGCTTCGGGGGCTTTGGTCCACCATCCCGGCGGGGCGGGCGGGCTGCACGTGGCGGGGCTCCGAACGGGTGGCCCTCCGGGTGCGGCGCCGTTGCCGGGGACTCCGTCCCCGGGCGCCTCAAACGCCGGCGGGGCTGGGGTTGGCCTGGGCGCTGGGCTTGCTGCGTGGGGTGGGTCGGTGCCGGGGTCGGGGTGGGGTGTTGGCCTGGACTGCAT
>NZ_JBHXKA010000051.1:0-54172 GCF_042722885.1 Streptomyces sp. NPDC058401 | reverse complement strand
GTCGTCGACGGCGCCGCCCCTTCCCCTCGATCCGCGCGCCACTGGGCGCTGCCAGGCGCTGCTACGCGTCCTTGAACTCCTGGCGCTGACGGCCGAGGCCGTCGATCTCCAGCTCCACCACGTCGCCCGCCCGCAGGAACGGCTTCGGCTCCGGCTGGCCCGCGGCCACACCGGCCGGGGTGCCGGTGACGATGACGTCGCCCGGGTACAGGGTCATGAACTGGCTCACGTACCGCACGACCTCGCCGACCGGGAAGATCTGGTCGGAGGTGTGGCCGTCCTGCTTGAGCTCACCGTTGACCCACAGCTTGACGTCGAGCGCCTGCGGGTCCGGGATCTCGTCCGCGGTGACCAGCCAGGGGCCGATCGGGGTGAAGGTCTCGCAGTTCTTGCCCTTGTCCCAGGTGCCGCCGCGCTCGGTCTGGAAGGCGCGCTCGGTCACGTCGTTGACCAGGACGTAGCCGCCGACGTGCGCGAGGCCCTCCTCGGGGGAGGCCAGGTAGCGGGCGGTGGCACCGATGACGACGCCGAGCTCGGCTTCCCAGTCGGTCTTGACGCTGGTGCGCGGGATCAGCACGGTGTCGTCGGGACCGACCACGGTGTCCGGGGCCTTGAGGAAAACGATCGGCTCGGCCGGCGCCTCGGCACCCACCTCGGCCGCGTGCCCGTGGTAGTTCAGGCCGATGCCCACGACCTTGCCTATGCGGCCGACGGCGGACCCGATCCGCAGACCCTCGGCGTCCAGCACCGGGAGCTCACCGGATCCGGCCGCGTCCCGTACTCGGGACAGCACGGAGTCGTCGGCGAGCAGTGCGCCGTCCACATCCGTGATCAGGCCGGACAGGTCCCGCAGGGTCCCGTCCTGGTCGAGCAGCGCGGGGCGCTCCGACCCGACGGGTCCTACACGCAGCAGCTTCATGGGCATTCTCCCGTGGTCGAGGGTGGTCGGCCCATGGGCATGCCCCGGGCCGGACGATGGGTTGCGGCCATCGGAGGATTGGTCGATCCTCCAAGATGTCGGCCTCATCCGCAAGACCCTGTTCACATGGCGGAACGCTCAGCTCCGCTGAGCGCCGGCTCCGCACGCTCCGCCCGGTCCTTCCGGTACTGGAGCCAGGCGCGCTCGGCGACCGACCACGCGGTGGTCGTGACCAGGTACAGCCCGGCCGCCAGCGGCACCAGGGCAGCCGTGATCAGCGTCCCGAAGGACAGCAGGGGCAGTACGCCGCCCAGCTTGCGCATGAGCTCCTGCTGCTCGGCCGTCACCACGGCGGCCGGACTGACCCCACGGCCTCCACCGGCCCCCGAGGCCTTGCCGGCCTTGCCGGCGTTGGCTGCCTTGGCCGCCTTCGCTGCCTTGCCGGTCTTGGCTGCGTGGCCGGCCTTACCGGCCTTCGTCCCGGCGGTGCCGGTCGCGGCGGCCGCGGTGGCCGAGGCAGCAGCGGTCGCCGCCATCAGCGCTGCGGTCTTGCGTCCGCGCACCGCACTCCACGCGGCCACCACCGCGACGACCGCGAACAGCCCGAGGAACACGAGCCCCTGCTCGCCGAAGGGGCCGCCCTCCCCCAGCGCCTCACCCCACCGGTCCCCGAGCGGCGCGGCGAACAGCCGGTGGCCGAGCAGCTCGTTGGCGGCCCCGCCGATCTCCGCCGAGGAGAACGCCCGGTACATCAGGAAGAACACCGGCAGCTGGAGCAGCACCGGCAGGATCCCCGCCACCGGGGTCGCCCCGCGGAAGGCGGCCCGGCTCAGCGGGTGCAGCGCGAGCCGCACGAGCACGGTGAACAGCACGATCGCGGCAGCGGTCGCGGACTCGGCCAGCACCGGCTCGAGCAGCCGGCCCAGCACGGAAACGAGATCGATGAATACGGACACGTGGGCCCTCCGAAGGGATGCGTCGAACGTCGAAAGAGATGCGTTTCGGCGTGACGACCCGCGAGGGGCGGCAAGGTGTGGCGATCAGAAGTGATCAGGAGGAAGGAGCTGCGCGCCCCTACGCGGCCGTCGGAAGGGAACGGCCGGGCGCCCTGGGCCGTGACCGGCCGGAAGCGTCGGGATCGCGCTGCGGCAGGAACGCCGTGCGCTGCTCGCGATCACGGATCGCGGTACGTATTCGGTGCGGGGGCACCGGCCGGACCAGCCGGGCGGCCAGGGCCGAGGTGCCCACCGCGACGGTGGCCGCGAGGACCACCACGACCGCGCCGAGCCCGCCCTCCCCGGCGAACAGCCCGAGGAAGCCGCCGAGCACCAGGAGGGAGACCAGCAGCGCCAGCAGCCGCCCGGGGCGAAGCCCGCTGTGCTCTGTCATACGAACCGCCCCCCTTCCCGCTCCCGCGCACGGACCCCCGTAAGAGACCCGCCACGCCCACCCGTTACTCGTACGCGCACCGACAACTCGCGCGCGTACTCGTACTCGTACTCGCGATCGATACTAACCGCGTGCACTGACAACGGACGGGGCTTCGTTTTCATCCCCGGTCCCGGGCAGCGGATCGCGCGCCAGCACCTCCTCGTCCGGCCGGGGGTCCCCCGCCCCGCTCCCCGCCCCCTCCCGCAGGCCGAGCCAGGCCACCGTCAGCGCGACCGCCAGGTTCACCGCGAGGGCGACCATGCCCGCGTTCACGCCCCACACCGGGTCGTTGCCCGTGAACACCAGCCCGCAGACCACCGCAACCCCCGCGGCCAGCCCGCACACCGCGGCGGCCGTCGTGAGCCTGCGCCACACCAGACCCAGCAGCAGCATCGGCACCAGTTGCGCCATGCCCTCGTAGGACACGAGCGAGAGCCTGACCAGCGTGTTCGGCGCCGTGTACGTCATCACCAGCGCGATCGTCCCGGCCGCCACCACGACCACCTGCGAGGCGAGCTTCTGCCGCGCGCCCGAGCTCCAGCGCGGCAGCAGCGAGAGCACGCTGCGCCCCCACATCGTGCCGATGACCAGCATGAACACCGCCATCGGCACGATCGACGACAGCGCCGCCGCCACCCCGATCACCCCGACCGCCCACGCCGGCAGGGAGTCCACGACCAGCTTGAACAGCGCGAGGTTGGACTCCGCGCCCGTCAGCCCCGGTACGACGAACAGCGCCGCCATGCCCAGCAGCATCGGCACGAAGAGCAGCACGTTGTACGCGGGCAGCAGGATGGCGTTGCGGCGGAGCGCGTCGGCGGAGCGCGCGCCCAGGTACCCCGCGACCGTGGTCGGAAAGATGACCACGGTCAGCGCGTTCAGCACGGTGGTGGAGGCGAACCACCCCATCCCCAGCTCGCCCCGGCCGCCCGCCCCGCTCCCGGCGCCGGGGAGCGTCAGCCACTGCGGGTGTTCGGCGGTGAGCCGGTCGAAGAGCTCCCCGTAGCCGCCGAAGTAGTGCAGGGGGACGTAGACGGCGAGGAACCCCAGGGTGCCGATGACCAGCACGTCCTTCAGCACGGACACCCATGCGCTGCCGCGCAGGCCGCTCACCACGACGAAGGCGGTGGTGACGGCGAAGGCGGTGAAGTAGGCCCATTCCAGGGACACCGCCCCGTAGGTGACCGTCGAGACCACCACGCCCATGCCGGTGATCTGGAGCTGGATGTAGGGGAGCAGGAAGACGGTCGCGAGCACCGCGACCGCGGCGCCGAGCCAGGGGCGCCCGTACCGGTGGCTCACCATGTCGGTGATGCCGACGAGGTTGTGGCGGCGCGCGTAGTCCCACAGCACGGGCCCGACGACGTAACCGACCGCGTAGCCGCAGGACATGTACGCGACCACGTACATCACGGGGGCGCCGTAGTTGTAGCCCCAGCCGGCCGCGCCGAGGTAGCTGAAGCTCGTGTACCCCTCGCCCGCCATCAGGACCCAGATGAACACGGTGCCGAGCGAGCGCCCGCCCACCGACCATTCGGCGAGCCCACCGCCGCCCCCGCCGCGCCCGCGCACCGCGAGCAGCCCGAGCGCGACGGTGGCCACCATGAACACGCCGAAGACGCTCGTCGCCACGGCCGCCTGGCTCACCGGTGATCACCGCGCCAGGTCAGCCAGACCGCGAGCGGGGTCAGCAGCGTCGCGCCGATGAACCAGAGGAGCAGGAACGGTACGCCGCCCAGTGCCGGCTCCACCCGGTTCGCGAGCGGCAGCGCTCCCAGGAACAGGACGAACGGCACGGCGAGCCACACCAACTGAGGACGTTTCACCCTTTTCTGACGCACCGCACCACCCTACGGTCCAGCCGCCCGTCCGCACGTCCGCCCGTCCGCACGTCAGCGCTTGAGGGTGCCCCACACCACGAGCCGGTACTTCGAGGTGTACTCCGGCGTACAGGTGGTCAGCGTGATGTACGCACCGGGCTCGCCGTACCCGGCCCCCGGCGTGACGGTGCTGCGCGGGACGGGCGCGATCACCCCGGTGTCGTGCTCGGTCGTCTGCGCCAGCGTCTGCCCGACCAGGTACACGTACCGCTTCCCCCGCACGTCCACGATCAGCTCGTCCCCGGCCCTGAGCCGGTTGATGTAACGGAAGGGCTCCCCGTGCGTGTTGCGGTGCCCGGCGACCGCGAAGTTCCCCTCGGCCCCGGGCTGCGCGGTCCCCGCGTAATGCCCGGCGTACCCCTTGTCGAGCACGGACCGCTTGTCCACGCCCTGCGCGACGGGCACGGCGACGCCGAGGCGCGGAATGCGCAGGATCCCGTACGCGGACTCCCGCGGCGGCGGCTTGGCGGTGCGCGGCCCGGGGTTCGCGGGCGCATCGCCCGAGGACCCGTCGGACCCGCCGGACCCGTCCGACTCGTCCGGCTCGTCCGACCCGTCCGACCCGTCCGGGGAAGCGCCGACAGCAGGATCTTCCTCCGCCCCCTCCTCCCCCTCCTCCGGCGGGGCGGCCTCCTCCAGCTCCCTCACCATCGCGTGCGCGGCGCTCAGTGCCTGCCGGTTGGTCCACCACACCTGGTGCACCACCAGCAACATCACCACCACGCCCACGGTGACGGCCAGTTCACCGGCCGCCCACAGCGCCCCCGCGAAACCGGCCCGGCGCGACCGCCGGCCCTTGCCCTGCACCACGACCCGCACGCGATCTCGCACGGGCGGCACCCTAAGTCCTCCCCCCTCAACTGACCAGCGGCAGTACGCTGCAAACCATGCGCCCCGACACGCCTGCCGAGCACATCGCCGAAGCCGAGCGCCTCATCCGCACGGCAGCCCGCTACCCCGAGGACCAGGAGCCGTTGCTCCTCCAGGCCGCGGCCCACCTCGAACTGGCCGACGAACGCGAGCGGGCGAGCGCCCTCTACGACCAACTCCTGGCCGCGGACTCGACGGACGACCCGTCCCTCGTCAAGGCCCTCCAGGCGGCCAACCTCTGGGAGTACGGCCACGAGCCGGAGGCCCGCGCCCTCATCCAGGGCATCCGCGCGGCGGCCCCCTCGGACCCGGCCCCCTGGGAGGTCATCGCCGAGGCCCTCGAAGCCCACGACGAACTCGAAGCCTCCCACGAGTGCTTCACCGAGGCGGCCACCCTCCTGGCCCCGGACAACACCCCCCTGACCCCGGCCACAACCGCGCTCCTCACCGGCCGCCACCGCGTACGCCGCCTCCTCGGGCTCCCCCACGACGACTGGGACATGGTCGCGGACACCCGCCACATCGGCCCGATCCCGCTGGACGAACTCCACGACCCCAAGCGCATCTGGGCCCTCGGCTCCGACGACCCCGCCGAACTCCGCGCCGAGATCGCCCGCCTGCGCGCCGAACTCGGCGACCGCCGCGCCGCGCTCTCCCGCCCCTTCCCGGTGGCCATCCTCCACTGGCCGGCACGCGAGCTCGCAGAACTCCTCACCTCGTACCCCACCCTCTCGGCGGAGTACCCCTCCCACGACGCCCACCTCGCCCAGGTGGAATCCTCCCTCCGCACCCTGGCCGCCTCGGGCACCACGAACCTCGGCATCGTCACGGCCAGCGTCCCCTCGTACGAAGCCTTCGCCGCCTCGGAGAAAACCTCCCCCTCCTCCCCGTCCCTCCTGGCGGAATACGCCACCACCCTGGCCGCCCGAGGCAAAGCCACCCCCTGGCCCCCCACCCCAGCCACCCCCTGCTGGTGCACCTCGGGCCGGCCTTACGGGCAGTGCCACGGGGCGGGCTGACCTGCTCGCCCCGGCCATGGGGACATAGGGCCCTGTCCATGGATCGCGACCGCCGTTACCCTTAGTCACTCCGTATGGCGAGTCTCCAAGGCAGGAAATGACCGACGACTGGCAGTTCGACGTACCCACGACCGGAACCAAGCACCTCCCACCGGACTCCCGGTACATGGAAGCGCTCAGCAGCCAGGGCTACGGGTTCGAAACCGCCATCGCCGACCTCGTCGACAATTCCATCGACGCCGGGGCACGCGACGTCGTCATCCACTTCCTGCGTGACGAGGACCGGCTGGTCAGCCTCTTGGTCATCGACGACGGCAAGGGCATGACCGAGGAGGATCTCGACGTCGCGATGACCGTCGGCGGCCGTCGCGGATACGACCCCCAGTCTCTGGGAATGTTCGGGACAGGGCTCAAGTCGGCCTCCTTGAGTCATGCCGGAGCAGTGACCGTGGTGAGCAAGACGCGACGGACGAGGGCCGTCGGGCGGCGCTGGCTCATGGAGCGGGCCGTCAGCGGGTACCAGTGCGACATCGTCGCGGGCGACTACGCCCAGTCCCTGATCGACCGCTACTCCGGGCGGCCGATCACTTGGCAGGGAACGGTCATCCGCTGGGACGGCGTGAAGGACTTCCCGCGCCACGGAGGGGGCGGGCAGACAAATCGCTATCTACTGCGCACCATCAACCGTCTCGGGCTCCAGCTCGGCTTGTACCTCCATCGTTTCCTGGCCCGCGACGACTTCAACATCACCATTGCCGTCGAGGACGTGAATACCGGAACCGAATACATGAATTTCGGCGTCGAGCCACTCGACCCCTTCGCGTATCCGGTGTCCGGTCACCCGGACCACCCCCGCCGATTCACCGTCGACTGCCCGTCGATCCCCCGAATGTCCCTCGAGGCCCACATCTGGCCGGCCAAATCCACTCTGGACGGCTTCAAAGCCGTCGGCACCGGGCTCGACCGGCAGGGATTCTACTTCTACCGCCACAACAGGCTGGTTCAAGCAGGCGGCTGGAACAACTTCCGCCAGCCCGAACAACACCTCGCACTGGCACGGGTTGCCGTCGATCTCCCGTCCGATACCGCGGACGTCTTTCGACTCACCGTGAAGAAGGAGGGAGTGGAAGTCTCCCCCGAGTTCATCTCGGCCCTTGACGGAGCCGTGGACTCCGAGGGTCGACGGTTCCCCGGATATGTGGCCGAGGCCGATGCGGTCTATCGGGACTCACGCAAGCGTGCGAGCACCACTCGGAAAGCCGTCATCGGACCGGGCAAGGGATTCGACCCCACGCTGCGAGAAACGATCGAGGACGAGCTCCCCCTGATTCCGGGAGAGGAACCCATCTCGGTTCGTTGGCAGAAATTGGACAACAGCATCTTCTTCGAGATCGACCGCGAAGAGCGCACCATCGTTCTCAATCAGCACTACAGGACGGCCCTCTTGGGTGGACGTCGCGGTGGACTGAACGATGCTCCGACCGTCAAGGCCCTCGTTTATCTCCTCCTCCACCAGGTGTTCGAGAAGGAGTACAGCGGCAGTCGCGAAAAAGACAACCTGCAATTGTGGCAGTCCGTTCTGATCGCCGCCGCACGAGTGGAGCTGGAACGGATGGGCGACGATGACTGACCGCGGCACGGCCCCGGAACTGGGCTGGTCGACGGTCGAGCACTTCTTGGGCGCGGGCCAAGCCACGAGCTATCGACTTTCCGATGCCGGGGCTCGGCGTACGGTCCGCTACGAGATCGGCCACGGCGGGCGCGACATCTCGCTCACCGTGGAACTGGACCGCCACCAAAGGCCGCCTCGCTCCACCCTGCCTGCCGTGGCCATCGACCAAATCAACCATCACGGCACACGCATGGCACGGATCAGCACCACTCAGGTGGCCCTCATGCGCGACTTCCACGACCTCCTGATGGCTGTGGCGGATCGAATCGTCACCGGCGACCGCACGCTGGAAGAAGCACTCGACGAAACCATCCGCGCTTGGGGCGAACTACTCGGTCGACCTCGCGGACTCGGTCTGGAGAAGCGCATAGGTCTCCACGGGGAACTCGCCGTTCTGCAGGCAGTTGCCCGGTCGCACGGCTGGGAGACGGCGGCTCGGTCCTGGACGGGCCCTCGTGGGGAACAGCACGATTTCGGACTCGCAACCACGGACCTCGAGGTGAAGACGACGACATCCGAAGAGCGCCGGCACACCGTCCACGGAATCCGACAGCTCGAGGAGTCAGAAGGACGTTCGCTCTGGTTCGCCTCGATCCAGCTGACACGAGGCGGAATCGGGGGGCGTTCCCTCGGGGACTCGGCCGCCGCGGTGCTCCGCGACGCCCGCGCGGCCGACCGCATCGCCGCAATGTCCATAGAAGGCTCTCTCGCATCGGCGGGATGGTCCTCCGACGAACGGGACGACGAGCGTTGGACCCTGCGTACGGAACCGCTGCTCGTTCCGGCCGACGATCTACCGAGGATGACCACGGACATGTTTCCCGCCTCGGTCAGGGAGCACGTTTCCTCGATCGACTACTGCATTCACGTCAACCACCTGTGCCCCGTGCCGGGATCCCCGGTCGATCTCACAGACTTCCGTCTCCCGTGACGAACGAGGATTCCCGATGACAGGCAACGACACCCTCAGGCTCGCATTGCACGGTGCCGTGCTGGCCGACCTCGACGGCAGCAAGCCCAAGAACTTGGCCCGTGCTCTGGTCTATCAAGCCGAAGACATGGATCCCGATGCCGAGGCATTCGCTTCCGAGGGCGATTTCCAGTCCGCCTTGCGGGACGCCAGGGCCACCGACCAGCTGGTCGAATTGTGGCGCCGCCAGCTCGCCAAGTGGGACTACGCGGAGCGTCCCGTCTGGGGGGATACGGTGGCGCGAACGGATGAGCGCCGCAGCGAGATCTACCGCCTGCTCAAGCTGGAAGACGCCACCTGCAAGCTGCTCGACGAGCTCGTCCCCGTCCCCAAGACCGCCGGTCCCCTCGTAATCAGCGAGAAGTTCAAGCCGTGGTACACCCCGGAGTCTCAACGGAGCCGCCCTCACTATTGGCCGGCGTACCGCAAACTCCTCGCCGACAAGGGATGGCCCCCGCACGCCATCGCCGGTCTCGATGTCGCGACGGACCAGGTCGTCGAACGGCTGGCCGACCCCACGGACGAGGAGGTCTACCAATCGAAGGGCCTCGTCGTCGGGTACGTCCAGTCCGGGAAGACCGCCAACTTCACCGGGGTCGTGGCCAAGGCCGTCGATGCCGGATACCGCCTGGTGATCGTCCTCGGGGGCACGCTCAACATGCTGCGAGCCCAGACCCAACGCCGCCTCGACATGGAACTCGTGGGGCGGGAGAACATCATGCGCGGCGCCGACGAAATGGAGTCGGACTACGCGGACGACCCGGCCTGGAAGGCCGGCAAGTTCATCACCTTCGGCGGCATGCCGTCCGCGCTGGGGGCCTTCGATATCGTCCGCATGACGACGCGGAAGAACGACTACAAGAGTCTCCTTCAAGGCATCACGGCTCTGGAATTCGAGAAGCGAGAGCCGGCGCTCCCGCTGTACGACCGGGAGAACCTTCACCGCTCATCCGCGAGCCTCATGGTGGTCAAGAAGAACAAGACCGTATTGGCCAAGCTCGTCAAGGACCTCGGCAAGATCAGAACACCGCTCTCCGAGATCCCCGTCCTGATCATCGACGACGAGTCGGACGAAGCCTCCGTCAACACGTCGAAGCCCGATGCGGCTCAGCGAAGTGCCATCAACGAGCAGATCTCCAAGCTCCTGAAGATGCTGCCCCGGGCCCAGTACGTGGGCTACACCGCCACACCCTTCGCCAACGTCTTCGTCGACCCCAGCGACACCGAGGACATCTTCCCCAAGGACTTCATCATCTCCCTCCCCCGACCCGACGGGTACATGGGGGCGCGAGACTTCCACGATCTGGACTCCGCGTTGGAGGCCGGTGAGCTCACGTTCGCCAACTCCAACGAGAAGGCACACGTACGCGACATCGTGGACGATGCCGACGACGACACCTGCATGCAGCAAGCCATGGACATGTTCGTCCTGAGTGCGGCGATGAAGCTGTACCGAGAGGACCTGGGGGGCCTCGGAGACGGATTCTTCCAGCACCACACGATGCTGATCCACGAGTCGGTACGAACCCATGTACATCGGTCCCTGCACGAGCGGGTTCTCGGGTTGTGGCACGAATCCGGCTACACGGGACCCCAGGGCCACGCTCGATTGCGCCACTTGTTCGACACCGACGTCTCCCTCGTCTCCGCCGTACGTTCCGACGGGCATGCCGTCCCCGGCTCGTACAACGAACTCCTGCCCTACGTGGGACCTGCGGTCGTCCGCATCGGCGGCGACGAACAACCGATCATCGTCGTGAACGGCGACCAGGACCTTGAGACGGGCGAGGCCGACTTCGACAAGCGCGCGATCTGGAAGATCCTCATCGGTGGCCAAAAACTCGCCCGTGGGTTCACGGTCGAGGGGCTCACCGTCTCCTTCTTCCGACGCCGGGCCGGGAACGCTTCCACCCTCATGCAGATGGGCCGTTGGTTCGGCTTCCGAAAGGGATATCGAGACCTCGTACGCCTGTACCTCGGCCGAAAGGAAACGATCGGAGGGTCCGAATTCGACCTTTACGACGGCTTCCAAGCCATCTGTCGGGATGAGGAAGCATTCCGATCGGAACTGGAACGCTATTCCGAAATGGTCGACGGGCGCCCTCAGGTCACCCCCGACCAGATCCCACCGCTCGTCTCACAACATGCGCCGTGGTTGAAGCCGACGAGTCCGAACAAGATGTACAACGCCCGGCTGGAACTCGTCCGATCGGCCGGCCGCTGGGAGGAGCCCACCGCCTATCCCCAGAAGGGCCTGGAAAACAACACGGCCCTGTGGTTGCCCATCTTGGAAAGCCTGGGCGAAGTACCCGCGACGTATGCCTACCACTTCCCGCAAGAGGGCACCACGCACCGCTTCCCGGCGCTGACCGGCACCGTGCCCGCCGAGGCGATGCTTTCGGTGTTCGAGCAATTGCACTGGGAGACCGTCGAGCCCTTCGATCCTCACCTCCGCTACCTCGAGGAGATCACCAGGGCCGCCCCCGGAAAGATCGACGACTGGCTCGTCCTCGCCCCACAGCACCTGGCCTCCGACAACAAGACCTTGAGGCTCGGCGGCTCGGGCCGCAGCTACTCCTGGTTCTCCCGCGACCGCCGCAAGGACCGGCATCCTCTGTTCGGCGCCATCAGCGACCGGAAGCACCGTGGAGTCGCCCATCGGATCGCGGGCGCCCTCCCTGATTCCGGCGACGCCGCAACGGAGAGCCTCGTTGGGGAGCGCCGCGGCGCGCTCGTCCTCTATCCGGTGCTCGAGCGGCATCACCGCGCATCCATCGACTCCGAGGGTCGCATCGGCGCGGACAAGGTCGTCATGGCTTTCGCCTTCGTCGCCCCGGCAACCGCGCAGAGTGCCAACGGTCGGGTTGTCCAATTCACGACGGTCTCTTCGGTGGCGAGTGCGATCATCGACAGGTCGGAGATCGACAAGGGCTGATCCGGGAGCCGGGGGGCGGTACGCATGACGGTCGTGGAACGGATGCGATCCCTGGACGTCTGCTCGGGCGCCGGCGGTCTCGCGCTGGGCCTGGAGCAGGCGGGATTCGACCCCGTGCTGCTTCTCGACAATCGGGACGTGGCCGTCGAGACGCTCAGGTGGAACAGGCCCCACTGGAAGGTTCTTGAGACGGACCTCCTGGACTTCGACCCTTGCGAGCACCAGCAGACGTACGACGTCGACCTGCTGTCCGCGGGTCTGCCCCGTGTGAAGGCCACGGCCACCGCAGGTCGACGTGACAGCGACGTCGAGCTCGAGCTGCTGCGCGCCACCATGATGCTCATGCACGGAGTGCAGCCGAAGGCCCTGCTCGTCGAGAACGTGCCGGACCTGGCGATCAAGCCGGCCTACGAGGCGATCCGCGGCTATGTGGCCGCGGAACTCTCCCACCTCGGCTATCGGCACAGGTGGCTCGTGATCAACGCCGCCGACTACGGCGTCCCCCAGACGCGACGTCAAGGCATCCTGGTCGCGTTCAAAGGCGATGGTCTCGACGCGTTCGTCGAACCGCTCGCGACTGTGAACAGCCACCTGTCGGTGGGTGAGGCCCTGGTCGAATCCATGTCCCGGCGGGGCTGGCCCGATGCCGCCCGCTGGGCGGCACAGGCGCTCGACCCAGCCCCGACCCTTGTAGGCGGGTCCTGGGCTCGGGGAGGCGCCGATTTGGGTCCGACGGGTTCGAAGGGGGCGTGGGCCCGCATGGGCGTGGATGGAGGGACCGTCGCCGACGACGTACCCGACGAGGCTTTCTGCTGGGATCCGGCGCTCGGCCGACCCGGAATGATGCCGTTGACCGTAGACCAGGCGGCCCTGTTGCAGGGTTTTCCACCCGAGTGGCGCATCGCCGGTCGCAAGACGGCTCGATATCGCCAGATCGGCCACGCCTCACCGCCTCCCGTGGGCCGTGCCCTCGGTGCTGCCATCGCCTCCGCGCTGCGCGCCTGACCCTCATCGAACCCCTGCAATACGACCGACACCGGTGACTACACTTGACCCTCATGAGCAAGAACCAGCCCCAGTCGTCTCAGCCCGGACAGATCCGGGTCATGGACCTGTTTGCGGGGGCTGGCGGCTTTTCCGCTGGTTTCGCCGGATACAAGCCGAGCGGCGTGAGCCCCTTCAGGTCGGTCGCGGCAGTGGAGTTCGACGCAGCGGCGGCCTCCACCTACGCGGCCAACTTCGGTGGTTCACACGTATACCCGGGTGACATCGCGCACTTCGACGCAACCCCCTACAAGGGCCAGGTCGACGTGATCATGGGTGGGCCTCCGTGCCAGGGCTTCTCCGGGCTCGGCAAGCAGGACCCGGACGACCCCCGGAACGAGCTGTGGCAGGAGTACGTCAAGGTGGTGGCCAAGGTCCACCCCAAACTGTTCGTGATCGAGAACGTGGACCGCTTCCTGAGGTCTCCCCAGTTCGACGATCTCCGAACTGCCTCCGAAACGCCGGGTCACCCTCTGTACGACTACACCGTGGTGCCGGCGATGATGAACGCTGCCGACTACGGGGTCCCGCAGGCTCGGCGTCGCGTGATCGTGATCTGCACGCACAAGGATTTCGGATCCCCGCTCCGGCACCCCGAGCCGACGCACGCGAAGAACGGGCCCGTGATCGATGCCGATCCCGCACAGGAATCGCTCTTCGACGGGTCCGCGATCAGGCCTCGCTGGGAGCCCGTTTCAAAGGTTTTCGGTACGTCCGCCAAGCGCCCGCTCCTAGAGGAGATGCCCGAACCTCGGGGCGGGAGCGCACTCGTCGACAGCGTGCCGGGTCACTACCTCACGACGGATCTCCATTTCCGCCGCAACCCCGAGCCTCTTTCCCGCGCGAGGTACATGGCGATCAAGAAGAACGGAAACCGCAACGACCTGCGCGGTGTTTCCTACCGCATGGATGCGGCAGGCGATATCCACCTCTCCACGGATGCCGGGTACGCGGAGATCGAGGGACAAGAGATCCCCCTCTCGACGCCGAGCTGGGACAAGCACAATTCCGGGTCCGGAGACGTGATGGGGCGTCTCCGGATGCACACGCCCTCCGTCACCATTCGCACGGAGTTCTACAAGCCGGAAAAGGGGCGCTACCTCCACCCCACGGCAGATCGCCCCATTACCCACTACGAGGCGGCCCTCATTCAAGGGTTCCCGTCAAAATTCAAGTGGTTCGGGACGAAGGTTCAGATCGCCCGCCAGATCGGCAATGCCGTACCCGTCGGCCTCGGCTCCACCCTGGCCGAGGCCATCCACACCTACCTGGCACCGCGCATGTGACACCGGCCGATACCGGCGTTTCACGCACGGTCCGACGGCTTGACGAGGCTCACGCCGGCCGAGACGGGCTCCGCGAGGCCCTGCCTCCTCGTCCCCCTGTCGCGCAGTGGCGCCTCGGCCAGGAGCCGGTCGAAGATCGGAACCAAGGCATCGACAGAGGCCTGTCGCACTGTTCCGTCGTCGGGGCCCTCCGGCAACCGCTCCCAAGGGACCGCCGCCGCGTGCTCCGACTCGTCGATCCAGTCGCGAAGCGCATCGATCTCCGGTCCTCCGTCGGGAGCGAGCACCTCGTACACCAAGGTGCTGCCGGCCGCGTTCACCGCAGCCGATAGAGCGTTGACCCGATCTCCCATACGCCGTTCTCCCGCAGCTAGCCGCCTGCCGAGAATCTTCACGATCGCCTGTGCCGTCGGACGATGATCGATGACGTCGAGACGCATGGTCGTCTGGAGCACGTCCTGCAGCCTGCAGGCGACCTCCACCGGACGGTAGTCCGATCCGTCCCGAAAGAGCTCGGCCGCCCACCACAGCCGCGAGAAGGCCTGCGTGTAGTGCGGGCCCGAGAAGCGCGTGACGGTCGCCGCGCCCTGCCCCGCATCCGTGTCCGACCGGCGATGCCTCCACGCGACGTAGTCCGGGGCCACGACCATGGCCAGGTGGTTCCACAACCGGTTGTCCGCGGCCTCGGCACGTGTCATGCGCAGCGTCGCGTGCAGGCGCGGCGCCAGCCACCCGTCCGCCGCCGCCCGGTTGCCGTCGTGCCTGATCATTGCCTGCTCCACGAGATCGCGTACCGGCGCCGTACGCCATCGGGAGGCATGTGCGAGTTCCTCGGATGCTTTGCGCAGGGCTACTTGGGGCGGTGTCGCCTGACCGGTCTGCACCGCGCGGCTCAGGTGTTTGGCCACCGCGGCATCGGACAGGAAGCCCAGCATCGAGGGAAGATCCTCACGGTTCACGCCGCTCACCTGGAGACACCGTTACCTTCCTCGCCGTGCACAGAGCGCACCGCGTTGGTCAGATTCCTCGTCGTGCGACTCCGCCGTCCCACCGCGAACTGCACACCCGTCTGGATCTCCGCCCAACCGTGGCCCTTCGTACGCCGTTCGGTGAGCTCGTAGAGGGCGTCGGTGAGCTGTCGACCGGGCAGCACGTCGGGAAGCATCACGCGGAGAACCGCCTCTCGCCAACCGGTGGGCATCAACGGGGTCCCGTCCTCGTCGACATCCAGGTCACTGATCGCGGTGTGGAACATCGCCGTCCAGACGTCCTGGGCGATCTGACTCGCACTGAGCTCACGCAGGGTCCTTACCGCAGCACTTCCCCCGGTGCCGGAGAGCGCCTCGATCAGTCCTTCCACGGCGCCCGTGTTGAGGTAGACAGTGGGGATCTCCCCTGCGGTCTCGACGATCCACGCGGACTCCTTGTACGGCCGCAGCCACTCGTGCGGGCCTTCCTTGAAGTCCACTTCAACGATGTCGATCTCTCGCTGGCGCACGGGCACGGAAGCCTTGAGGTCGACGGCCCAGTCCTCCGTGGCGACACCGACCAGGCGGCCCGGAACACCGCCGACGGTCGCCACCACGACGACGCTCAGCGTCACACGACTGACGTGGCATGCTCGGTCCAGCTCGACCGTTCCCTGCATGGTCCCGTCCGCTCCCCGCAGAAGAACCGTCGTGGAGCGTCTATTGGTGGCCTTCTCCGACAGGACCGCGAGAAAAGCAACATCCGACCACGGCCCCGAGACCAGTTCCTCGTTCGGAGCCGTGACGACGACCCGGAGCCTGGCGCGGTCCCATTCGCCCCGCCCGGACCGGTGCAGGGCCACTGCCCGGTCCGCAGCGGAGATCATGTCGTACGGAAGCTCCGCACCATCGACGGAGACGGAGACGACCTTCAGGTCGATGTCTCCGAAGATCGTCGGATAGGGAAACACCGCGGTCACTTCACACCCCCGCGCGCCTTCTGGACCTCCACCACGAGGCGGGCGAACCCACCGTGCACCGGGTGGGTGCGCGGATCGGTCACACCATGGAACACGGCCGTGCGCACCCCGGGGGCGACCACCAGGTCACCCGCCTCCACACGACAGTCCAAGGACGCGACGAGCTCGGCCCAGTCGACCACCGGCCTGCCACCGGAGCGCACGTCGAACTTCGCCACCGGTGTCAGCAGCCAGGGGTCCTCCGCATCGGGCAGCTTGATTTCCACGGTCATGTTCCAAGCCCCGGCATCATCGACGCGCGCATCGACGCTCCGGACCACGGGAAAGCTCTGCATCCTCCGTTGCGCCGCTGCGGGCACACCCAGCTTCAGGAGGTCCCTCAACACCGCAGGGCCCCCCGCTCGGTTGACGTCCCGCCTCCCCACGAGGCCGCGTACCGCCTTGTCCACGTCACCGCGAAACTCCTTGAGCCGGCTGACGGCACCACGCTCGTAGAGGGACGTCAGTTCCTCCGTGCGGTCCCAACGGTCGTGCTCGGGCGGCTCCGAAGCCCGCAGGAACGCCTCGGCGAGGTCCACGTCCTCACCCGTACGATCCGTCGCGTACCCGGCAAGGAGGACTGCCTGGAACGGCGTGGTGCCGAGCGGCAACTCGCGCGGCCTGTGTTCCGTGATGGTCATGCGGTTGCCACGCATGCAGACGACACGGCTGTGCCTCTCATCCGTGTCGGCCGCCGGGGTGAGCAAGAGGACCGCGCGGTGCTCCCTGCCCTTGTCTCGCGCCCGTCCGTGACCTTTTCGGGGCGTCACGATCAGGGGGACCTCGACACGGGCCACCTGGTCGGCTGATGTGAGCTCGTCCACCACCTTGCCGTCGAGGTGGCACTGCAACGCTCGACTCAGGGCCGGATGTCGGGAATGCGGGTCGACTCTCTCTTCCCCGATGACCACGCGGCCGTTGCGCAGGGCGCTCACCCGGACGTCCAACAGCGGTCCCGCGTCGCGTCCTCCGATCATGGCTGCCCAGAACCCGTCGGCGAGTGAGCGGACCAACTTCTCGTGGAGGTCCTGAAGCTCTTCCGCGTCTCCCGAGGCGTCATGCGCGCCCACCACGAGGAAGGACGTGCCAGGAGCCCCGTCCCTCCTTTCGAGATGGAGGCTGCGGACCACGTCCTCGCTTGCCCACCAGGAGCGCGACACGTCCTTGTGGGCGGGTTCGGAGTCGGGCTCGCCGAACCACGCCGGACCCGCGAAGGCCTCACCTCCCACCTGCCTCCAAGGAAGATCCAACCGTCCGATGACACGTCGCTCCGTACGCCCTTCGTGGGGCTCGGAGAGGGTGGAGTTGATCAACACGAGGCCGAACCGACTCGCGGCCCACAGCGTGGCCTTCCCCAGACCGTACGACCCGCCCGCCCGACCACCGGCCCCCTTGTGGCTGTCGAGCTGACGCCTGACCACGGCTGCGAAGCGGCCGTCCTGATACTCGGGGCCGGTGAGGCCGTTGGCGTTGTAGTCGTCGACGCGGAGCAGGAGAAGGGACTGCCGCGTCTCCAACTCGTCCAGCGCCGCCCGCAGGCTCCTCGACACCTTTTGCTCGGCCGACGCCGCTTGGTCGTAGTGCGGTCGCAGATCCTCCCAGCGCAGAGCAGCAAGGAAGTCCGTCAGGAACTCTCCGCTCAGTTCGTGCAGGGTGTAGTGCATGCGCACGGGAACACTCGGGTCGTGGCGCTCGTCGAGGGAGTTCTGGGTCGCTTCCCGGGCGAGCACCGACATGTCTGCATCGAAGGCAAAGGTGGCGGCGTTTCCGTATTCACGGCCTCCGTCGGCGTGGGCCGGACGATGGTGCCAGCGCCGGGGGTGTTCGGGTAGGACGGCGGTGGTTCGACTGGGCACCGATGCGGCATCGGTGCCGAACAACTCGGCGAGAGCGCGTTTGGTCTCGTCTCGCGGCCCACCCCGTCCATTGACCCACGCGGAGAGCACCGCCCGAGTCAGCCCCAGCCGATCACCAAGATCGGATTGCGTCATGTCCATGCGGCTCAACTGACGCGAGAGCCACGGACCGAACTCCTCGCCCGGCTGCTCCATACGTCTTCCTCCGCTGGTCAGGCACGCGATTGCGTAGGTCACGATCACCCTAACAGCGGAGTTTTGACGAGTCAGGCGATGTCAAATAGCGGTGACGGTGTGGGCTCGCCCAGGGGCCGCGGCAGCCCGTGACCGCCCGGCGGACGCGCGGGCGGCTCGCCGTTCCTCGACCGCTCGTGCAATGCGAACGGCGGCTTGATTCGGACTCTCGTGTTCCCACACTCGGAGCGAGAGCCAGCCGGACTCGGCGAGGCGCGCGTCGGTATCGCGGTCCCGCGCCCGGTTGCCCTCGATCTTGGATCGCCAGAACTCGGCATTTCGTCGGGGCCACGTCACGTGCTCGGGACATCCGTGCCAGAAGCAGCCGTCGACGAAGACGGCGACCTTCGCGGGACCGAACACGATGTCGGCTTCGCGTCGCACTCCCTTCGCCGGTCGACGATGGACTCGGTAGCGCAAGCCCGCCGCGTGCAAGGCCCGCCTCAGGGCCATTTCGATCCCGGTGTCCTTGCTCTTCTGCCGGCTCATACGAGCACGGTCGCCTGCAGTGCTCTCAAGGGCTTCCACCTCGTCATTGTCCCGGCACGGGAAGCTCCAGTTGGACGTGGCCGCGGGCCAGGGCTGTGGGTGGGGTGGGGCGGGTGGTGGTCAGGGTGAGGAGGGTGCGGAGGGCTGCGATGACCTCCGTCGGGGTGTCTCGCATCATCGAGGGGGTGGCGCTGACCACCAGGATGCCGTGGGACTCCAGGCGGAGGCGGCGGTGGAGGGTGGCGTGCCAGGAGTCGCGGGTGTAGTGGTACTCCGCCGAGTCGATCTCCAAGGCCACGCCCTCGTCCGGCCAGTAGGCGTCCGGGCTCGCCAGGAACGTGCCGTCCGGGGTGTGGAGGCGGGCGTTCCACAGGGGGGTCGGGAGGTCCGTGGCGGAGAGGGTGTCGCGGGCCTGGGCCTCGGCGACCGAGCGGACGCCGGCGAGGAGTTCCGCGGCCGCGGCGCGGATCGCGGGACGGGTCAGGAGGCGGGCGGCACGGAGTTCGGCGTGCAGGTCCTGCGGGTGGCACCAGCCGGACTGGACGACCTGGGCGAGGACCGAGCGGATCCGGTCCGCCGGCTCCCCGGTCCGGGCCGCGAAGTCGGCGGCCGCGCGCACCGGGCGGGTGCTCGGAATGCCGGAGACGGTGATGGTGCGGGGCCAGCGGGTGGTGGGGAACGGCCGTACCTCTGGTGAGCCCGCGAGCTTGCGCGGGGCTCGGATCAGGACGTCGGCCGGCGTGTACGGGGCTTCGCGGATCCCGAGCAGCGCGAGGGCCGCGCCGCCGGTGAGGGCGGCGGTGTCGCCGGAGAGCGGGTCGGAGCCGGGTTCGGCGGCGTAGAGGACGGCGGCCAGGGCGCGTTGGCGCTGGTCCGGGGGGCCGGTCTGGAGGAGGTAGACCCGGGGCAGCAGGCGCTGCCAGGGCCCGCCGGGGCGGGTGCGGGAGGTGATCGTGCCGGGCGGGATACCGGCGGTGGTGGTGAGTTGGTGGCGCGTGGCGAGGTTGAGCTGGCGGCGGGCCGGTGAGGTGGAGGTGGGCGTCGGATTGGGGGTGCGGGTGCGGCTGCGCTTGGGAGGGGCGGTGGGGGTGGCCCGGGAGGGCGTCCCCGGTCGGGTGGCGGGCCTGGAACGTTGTGGGTGGGCCGGGTGCGTGGCCGTCGTCGCGTGGGTGGGGTGGGTGGGGCGCGTGGTGGGGTTCATGGGCGCGGTATGCCCCGCCCGAGTGGATCGGACGCCTCGCCGGGCGATCTTTCGAAGCTCCCGGCCGGGCGCCTGGGCGGGGTGCGTGCCGGGCCGTTCAGTGGCGCGTCGCATGGCCTGTGTCGCATGGCATCGCATGGCCTGTGTCGCATGGCATCGCATGGCCTGTGTCGCATGGCATCGCATGTATCGCATGGCATGACGAAGTCTGCCGGGCTCGGTACCGCCGGGGGCACGGCCGAGGGGCTCGTCTTCCCGGTCCGCCGGGCTGGCAGGAGCAGGAACGGCAGCACGTGGCATGCCCCCTCCGGACGGACGCGGGCACTCCGCAGAGGACGGGGGCGGCTCTCGGAGGCAGCGGCGGCGGGCGCACGCTGGTGCCGTTCCGGGCGCTCCACGGAGGACGGGGGCAGCTCCCGGCGGGCCGTGGCCGGAGGCCGTGCCATTCCCGACCGCGCTCCGCAGAGGACAGGTCGGCTCTCGACAGGCCGCGGCCGGAGGCCGGGGCCGTTACGGACAGCGCTCCGCCGAAGGCGAGGGCCGCTCCCAGCGGGCCGCGGCCTGAGGCCGTGCCATTCCCGACCGCGCTCCGCAGAGGACAGGTCAGCTCTCGGCAGGCCGGTGCCGGAGGCCAGGCCATTGCGGACGGCGTTCCGCCGAAGGCGGGACAGCTCCCAGCAGGCGGTGGGCGGATGCCGGTGCCATTCCGGGCGGCGCACCGCCGAAGGCGCGGGCCGCTCCCGGCAGGCTGCGGCCGGAGGCCCGTGCCGTTACGGAAGGCGCACCGCCGAGGGTGAGGGCCGCTCCCAGCAAGCCGCGGGCGGATACCGGTGCCGTTCCGGGCGACGCTCCGCTGAAGGCGAGGGCCGCTCCCAGCGGGACACGGCCTGCGGCCGGTGCCATTCTGGACGGTGCTCCACCCGAGGCGAGGGCCGCTCCCAGCAGGCGGTGGGCGGATGCCGGTGCCATTCCGGGCGGCGCACCGCCGAAGGCGAGGCCGGCTCCCAGCAAGCCGCGGCCGGAGGCCGGTGCCGTTTCGGGTGGGACGAGCCGGGCCGGGGCGTCCGGGCAGGGTCCGGGGAAGGGCGGCCCGGTTATGCCGCCCGGTTCGGGTGGTCCGGGGAGAGGAAGACGATGACGCCCGTCTCCGTGCCGGGGAGGGGGGTTACCTCGTGCCAGCCCAGGCGGCGGTACGTGGCCACCGTGTTCTTCGCCAGTCGGCTGGTCAGCAGCCAGGCGCGGCGGTCCGGGGCGTCGGTGGTGATCTCGGTGAGGAGGTCCCGGGCGGCGCCGCGGCCGCGCGCGTAGGGGCGTACCGCGAGTTCGTCTATCTCCAGTGCCCCGGTGAGGAGTTCCTTCACCCGGGCCGAGCCGAGCTGCGCGGCGACCTGCGCGTACGCGCGGTTCTTCGGGAAGGCCACCGGGGTGACCCAGCCCGTCGCGAAGCCGTCGATGCCGGTGGCGGACTGGATGAAGGCCGTACGGAATCCACGGCGCCGGGCGTCGGCCGGGAGGCGGGCGGCGAACTGGCGAATGGTTTCTTCGTCTTCGTTCCACGGCGGGGCGGAGAAGACGTCGGCGTAGGCGTCGACCAGTTCGTCCGCGAGGTCGAGGACGGCCTGTCCGTAGCAGATCACGATGTCCTGGCTCCTGATGTGGGTGGGGAGGGATGAGGCGGGAGGGGGCGAGGTGGTTTGCCCCTTTGGGTGGGAGATTGAATTTATGCCCATCGGGTTCCCTGGGCAGACATCGCGCGGATCCGGCGAGTGTGCGACAAATCCCCTCGGTGCGGTCCGTGTCGGGCGGCCGGGCGGCCGCGTTGAGCAGCGCGTGGACAGACTGATTCGGGCCGCCGGCGGGGCCGGGCTCGCGTTTCTGCTCGTGTTGGGCGTGGTGGCGGTGCTGCCGCGCGGTGTACGGGACGTCATGCCGGATCCGGTGATCGGCGGGGCCGTACTGGTGTTGGGTGCGGTGGGGGCCCGACGGGTGGTCAAGGGGTCGGGTTAGCCTCGGGGGCGAGTAGGGCGAGTAGGGCGAGTAGGGCGAGTAGGGCGAGTAGGGCGAGTAAGTGTGCGCGGATGAACCGATCATCCGATGAGGTGAGGGAGTTGGACAGCATGGCACGGGTACCGAGCTCTGCAGTGGCGGCCGCCGGTCTGGTCGGCGGGTACGCCGTCGCGCGGTGGACCAAGAAGCGGCCGCTCGGCGGTGTCGTACTCGGCGCCGCGGGCATCGTCGCCGGGCGGGAGTGGCACAAGCGCGGGGGCGCCCCCGCGGCGGCCGGGCTCGGCGCGCTGTACCTCGCCGGGTTCGCCGGTGCGCACCCGCTGGCGAAGAAGGTCGGCGCCTGGCCGGCGGTCATCGGCGCCGCGGGCGTGGTCGCCGCCGCATCCTGGGCCGTCGCCGACCGCGGCTGACCCCCTGGGCGGCACGGGCCGCGTACGAAGCCGCCCGGAACCGGTAACCGGGCCGCAGGCCAAGGCCCGCGGGCCGCGTACGAGCCCCCACCCCGCCGGATCGTGCCAGGATCGCCGGTATGCCTGAGCGCGCGCGGAGCTTCGGAGCGATCGCGGAAGCCTACGAACGGTTCCGCCCGGGGTATCCCGTGGAGCTCTTCGACCTGGTGAGGGAGTACGCGGGCCGTCCGCTGGTGACCGCCCTCGAAATCGGTGCCGGGACGGGCAAGGCAACCCGCCTCTTCGCCCGGCAGGGGGTCACGGTCACCGCGACCGAGCCCGACGCGGCCATGCTCGCCGAGCTGCGCAAGCAGGTACCGGCGAGCGTCAGGACGGTGCGGGCCGCCTTCGAGGACCTGCGCCCGGGCCGCCGGTACGGGCAGCGGTACGGGCTGGTCTATGCGGCGGCCGCGCTG
Source organism: Streptomyces sp. NPDC058401 (assembly GCF_042722885.1). NCBI lineage: Bacteria > Bacillati > Actinomycetota > Actinomycetes > Kitasatosporales > Streptomycetaceae > Streptomyces > Streptomyces sp. NPDC058401. Next base: position 31,507 of record NZ_JBHXKA010000051.1, on the reverse strand, counting down.
CACTGGACCGTCCCGGCGGGCCGGTGGGCGCGGGTGGCCTCCCTGCTGGAGCCCGGGGGCGTCTTCGCCTCGTGCGGCGGACCGGTCCAACTGGCCGACCCGGCCGTCGAGGAAGCCGTACGCACGGCACGGGCTCCGTTCCTGGAGAGCGACGAGATCCCCTCCCCGGACGGGACGCCGCCCGGCCACGACATGCAGTGGCCGGGTACGGAGCTCCGGCGGTCCGCCCTGTTCGCCGATGTGCGGCAGGCGGTGATCGAACGCCGCCTGACGATGAGCGCCGGCGACTACCTCGGCCACCTGTCCACCGTCTCGGCCTATCTCGTCCTGCCGCCCTTGGTGAGGGAGCGGGTGTTCCGCCGGATCGCGCAGGCCCTGCCGGGGCGGGTCGAGATCGCCGCCGACATCACCGTCCACCTCGCGCGGCGGCGGCGCCACGAGCCGTAGCCCCCGTCGAGGACCGCCGAGCACCGTCGAGGACCGCCGAGCACCGTGCAGCAGCCCCCGCAGCCGCCCCGCTACGCCCCCAGCGCCCGCGACACCGTGTAGATCAAGAGGCCCGCCAGGGCGCCGACGACCGTGCCGTTGATGCGGATGAACTGGAGGTCGCGGCCGATATGGGCCTCGATCTTGCGCGAGGTGTGCTCCGCGTCCCAGCCCGCCACGGTGTCCGTGATGAGGGAGGTGATCTCCGCGCGGTACGTGGTGACCACGTACACCATCGCGCCCTCGATCCAGCCCTCCACCTTGGCTTGGAGGCGGCCGTCCGTGGCCAGCCGGGCGCCCAGGGACATCAGCGAGGAACGGACCCGCAGGCGCAGCGCGCTCTGCTCGTCCTCCGCCGCCGAGATGATCATCGAGCGGACCGCCGTCCAGGTGGAGGCGATCACGTCCTGGATCTCCTCCCGCTGGAGGATCTCCGACTTCAGGCGCTCCACCCGCGCCCGCGTCTCCGTGTCCGACTGGAGGTCGGCGGCGAAGTCCGCGAGGAAACGGTCCACCGCCCCGCGCGCCGGGTGCTCCGGCATGTCGCGCATCTCCTGGACGAAGCGGAGCAGTTCCTTGTAGACGCGGTCGCCGATCTTGCGGTCCACGAACCTCGGGGTCCAGCCCGGAGCCCCGCCCTGCACCGCCGCCTCCACCGACTCGGCGTGGGTGACCAGCCAGTCGTACGCCCGCGCGCACACCAGGTCCACGACCCGGCGGTGGCCGCCGTCCGCGACGACCTTCTCCAGCGTCTTGCCGATCCCCGGCGCGATCTCCGCCGTCTCGGCCCGCCGCGTGATCGCCTCCCCCACGACGGCCTGCACATCGGAGTCCCGCAGGACCGTCAGCGCCCCGCGCAGGGCCGTGGCCAGCTCGGCCGTGACCCGGTCGGCGTGTGCGGGCTCGGCCAGCCAGGCGCCGAGCCGGCCGCCGATGCCCAGCGCGTGCAGCCTCGTGCGCACCACGTCGGCGGAGAGGAAGTTCTCCCCGACGAACTCCCCGAGCGAGACCCCGAGCTGGTCCTTCTTCGTCGGGATGATCGCGGTGTGCGGGATGGGCAGGCCGAGCGGCCGCCGGAACAGGGCGGTGACGGCGAACCAGTCCGCGAGCGCGCCGACCATGCCCGCCTCGGCCCCGGCCGCGACGTACCCGGCCCAGCCGCCCGCGCCCGCGTGTTCCGCCCACTTCGCGGCCACGTAGATCAGCGCGACCAGGCCGAGCAGGCCAGTGGCGGTCCGCTTCATCCGGCGGACGCCGTGCCGGCGCTCCTCGTCCGCCTCGCTGAACACGAACCCGCCGCGTCCGGTGGCCCCGGTCGACGAGGTCGACGAGGTCGACGTCGAAGACGCGGCCTCCTCCGCCGTAGCCGTCGTGCTGCCCTGCTCCACGTGCTCCTGCCTTCCCCCGGGCGACGGTTTCGTCCGCAAAGCGGCCGACTCTCTAGCATCCGACTCCCGGGGCGCCCGGGGAGTTCCCGGCGCGCCGTACTGGTCCCCCGTACTGGTCCCCGTCCGTGGACCGCGGTCCCTCCCGCAGACCGCCCGGCCCCAGCCCGGCAGCCCTACATCCCTACGGCCCTACAGCTCCTTGCGCGGCTTCTGCTTCGGCACCGACCGCTGCTTCGGCGGTTTCACCTTCACGTCGACCCCGCCCCAGAAGGCGAGGCCCGTCACGACCACCCGCGGAGCTCCCGGTTCCACCGGGCCGGGGTTGTTGCTCTGGTCGAAGCCGCCCATCACGCCGATGCCCCGTACGTCGACCTCCACGCCCGGCGGCACGGTGATCTGGATGCCGCCCATGACGGCGACGCAGTTGATCACGACCTCCCGCTCCGCGAAGTTCGCCTCGCGCAGGTCGATGTCACCGCCGCCCCAGAACGCCACCGCGTGGAACCGGGCGGGCACGGTCCAGTTTCCCTTGCGCTGGAAGCCCGACATGACCGCCACGGCCATGGCCGGACCGCCCGCCGCTCCTCCGCCGCCCACGATCCGGTCCGGCCAGGCGGCCCCCGAACCCCCCGGCACCGCCTTCGTCAGCCCGACCGGAGCCCCCGGGGTCACCGGGGAGGCCGCGATCGGAGCCGTCGCGCCGAGCGCGGGCAGATCGCGCGTCAGCGGTTCGAGCTCCGCGTAGGTACGGGACCGGTAGGCCGCGTCCAGCCGCTCCTCGAACTCGTCCATGTCGAGCCGGCCCTCGGCGACGGCGTCCCGCAGCCGGTCCACCACCCGCTCCCGGTCGGCGTCCGAGGCCCTCAGCTCCGGCAGCGGGGCCGGGACGGGGACGGGTACAGGGGCCGGCCCTCCGTGCAACGCCGTCTCCGACTGCGCCTTCTCCGACTGCGCCTTCTCGGGCAACGCATTCTCGGACAACGCCTTCTCGGGCAACGGCTTCTCAGGCCGCTCGTCACTCATACGGACCAGCCTATGCAGTCACCCCGAAGAGTTGTATGGCCCGAACCCCCTTCCGGGTCAGGGTTGTCCCTGATTTAACCCCGCCCCTTCAACCCGCCCCTTCAACCCGCCCCTTCAACCCCGCCCCCTTCAACCCCGCCCCGCGTACATCCGCGCGATCACGTCCTCGATGTCCGGCTCCCGCACCGACAGGTCCAGCAGCGGATACTCCGCCGCCACCGCCGCCACCAGCGGAGCCGCCGAAGCACGCGCGGGGAACGCCAGCCACTGGCGGGCGCCCTCCACCTTCACCACCCGGGCCCCCGCCACCTCGATGGGCGGGAGCTCCCGCTCCAGGTCCACCACCAGCGTGCGCTCGCTCGCCGCCGCGCCGTCCGCGGCTCCGGCCGTGTGCAGTCCGCCCAGCGAGCCGTCGTACACCAGGCGCCCGTGGTCGATCACCATCACCCGCTCGCACAGCTGCTCGATGTCCTGGAGGTCGTGCGTGGTCAGCAGCACCGTGGTGCCGAGCTCCTCGTTCAGCTGCCGCAGGAAGCCCCGTACGCTCGCCTTGCTGACCACGTCCAGCCCGATCGTCGGCTCGTCCAGGTACAGCACGTCGGGGTCGTGCAGCAGCGCCGCCGCGATGTCCCCGCGCATCCGCTGCCCCAGCGACAGCTGCCGTACGGGTACGTCGAGCAGCGCGGCGAGGTCGAGCCGGTCCACGCAGCGCTCCATGTTCTCCGCGAACCGCGCCGCCGGGATCCGGTACATCCGCCGCATCAGCGCGTACGAGTCCTTCAGCGGAAGGTCCCACCACAGCGTCGTGCGCTGCCCGAACACCACGCCGATCCGGTGCGCGAGGCGCAGCCGCTCCCGCGCCGGGTCGATGCCGGCGACCCGCAGCCGGCCGCCGCTGGGGGTGAGGATGCCGGTCAGCATCTTGATGGTGGTCGACTTGCCCGCGCCGTTGGGCCCGATGTAGCCGACCATCTCCCCCCGGGCCACCTCGAAGGTGATCCCGTCCACGGCCCTGACCTGCCGTTTCTCCCGGCGCACCAGGCCCACCCGGCGCCGTACGTCGAAGACTTTCTCGACCTCGTGCAGTGAAATCAGCGCATCCGGCACGCCTGCTCAGCTCCCCGTACTGCGGTACGAACGGACCCCGGCGCGCCAGGCCAGCGACGCGGGGAGGAACACCACGAAGGCCACCAGCGGGCTCGCGTACGCCACCCACCCCGGCAGCCCCAGCGGATCGGGCCGGCCCAGCACGTACAGCGCGGGCAGCCAGTTGACGAAGGCGAGCGGCACGATGAAGGTGACCCCGCGCAGCAGGTCCTTCGCGAAGACGGTCGGCGGGTACTGGAGCATGGTGCAGCCGCCGTAGGTGAAGCTGTTCTGCACCTCCGCGGCGTCCCCGGCGAGGAACTGGAAGGCCGCGCCGCCCACCATCACCGCGCCGAAGATCGCCGCCCCGGCGGTGATCATCACGGGCACCATCAGCACCTTCCCGGCCGTCCAGTGCAGCTGGTCCAGCTCCGAGACGGCCCACCCCAGCACGGCGAGCCCCTGCCCGATCCGCCCGAGCCGGCGCAGCGCGAAGCGGTCGGCCGCCACCTGGGCGAGCACCGGGACCGGGCGGACCAGCATGGTGTCGAGGGAGCCGTCGCGGATCCGCGTGCCGATCCGGTCGGTGTTGCCGAGCAGCAGGTCGGCCAGGCCCAGGGAGGCCGAGCAGGACCCGTACAGCAGGGCGATCTCCGGGAGCGTGAAGCCGCCCAGCTCGTCCACGTGCGAGAACATGATCATGATCGCGACGAAGTCCAGGAGCGTGATCGCCGCATTGCCGAAGGTGGAGAGGAGGAAGGACGTGCGGTACGTCATCGTCGACCGGATCCACATCGCGGCGATCAGCCGGTAGCCGCGCAGCCCCTCCAGGACCCGGCTCCGCTGCGGGAGGACGAACTCCGGCTCCGCGTCCGCCCGCACGGGCCTCCCGACCCCGCCCTCCGCCACCCGCTCAGCCACCCTGGACCACCACCTTCCGCGTCGCGGCCGACTGCACCAGCCGGCCCAGCCCGAGCAGCGCCACGGCCCACGCGGCCTGGAAGCCGAGCGCCCCCGCCGTGCGCGCGGCCCCCGCGCCCCCGCCGAGCAGGACGTCCACCGGCACCTGGAGCATCGCCGCCCAGGGCAGGACGCGGACGAACTCCCCGAAGCCGCCCGGGAACACGGTCAGCGGCAGCAGCATCCCGGAGCAGAAGATGGAGACGACCGTGGCCATCATGTTGATCCCGGCCCCGTCCATCAGCCAGAAGGCCGCCAGCCCCAGCAGGTAGCGCAGCGCGAAGCTGACGACGAGCCCGAGGAGCACGGAGACCAGGAAGAGCAGCCAGCGCAGCGGGGCGGTGGGCAGCGCCAGCGGGAAGGCGAGCCCGCCGATCACCAGCGGTACTACGCCGCGGCCCAGGAGTTGAAACGCCGCCCGGCCCAGATCACCCGCGAGCCACCACGCCTGGAGATCGGCCGGACGGTACAGGTCGACGGCGATGTCACCCGTACGGACGCGTTCCTGGAACTCCTCCTGGAAGCCGCCGCCGATCAGCGCCCCGGCGGCGAGCAGTGCCTGACTGACCCACATGAACGTGAGGGCTTCGGACTGGTCGTAGCCGCCGAGTCCGGGCCGCTCGTCCCAGAGCGCGATGTACGTGTAGGCCAGGATGAAACCGAACACGGTGTTGGTGAACACCCCGGCCGCGGTGGCGGTCCCGTAGGTGGCGTACCTGCGAAAGCCCCCGGCCGCGACCGCCCCGTAGAGCCCGGCTCGTCCCACCACCGGCTGGCGCACCTCATCCCCTCCGTTTCCCAGGTCGTTGCTGCGTCGTTCCTACGTCGGCCAAAGCGCGCGAGCTTAGTGCGGAGGGGCGATCCACGCGAACGAATTACGCCCGTCCGGAGCGGAACCGGCGGCCATCGGGTAGACAGCATGAGGTACAGATGTGGATATTTCGTACGGCGCCGAGGAGTCCCGGAGATGAGCGACCCGTCACCACCGCCCGGCTGGACGCCTCGCGATCCCGACACCCCCGACGGGCAGCAGGCTCCGGGCGCCGACGCGCCCCCGCCATCCGGAGAGCAGGTACCCCCCGGGAACGCGAAGGGCGCCAAGGGTGCCAAGGGTGCCAAGGGCGCGAAGAAGGCGGAGAGACAGCGGGCCAAGGCGGCGAAGAAGGCCAAGCGCAAGCGCACCGGCTGGCGCCGGCTCCTCCCGACCTGGCGCATGGTCCTGGGCGCGTTCCTGCTGTGCGTCCTGCTCGTCTGCGGCGCCCTCGTGGCCGGCTACCTGCTCGTCCACATCCCGCCCGCCAACGCGGCCGCCACGGCGCAGTCCAACGTCTACCTCTACACCGACGGCACCCAGCTCGCCCGCGACGGCGAGGTCAACCGGGTCAACGTGCCGCTCTCCCAGATCCCCCTCACCGTCCAGGAGGCCGTACTGGCCGCCGAGGACCGCGACTTCCACTCCGAACGGGCCGTGGACCCGGCCGCGATGCTGCGCGCCGCGTGGAACACCGCGACCGGCAAGGGCACCCAGTCCGGATCGACCATCACCCAGCAGTACGTCAAGAACTACTACCTGGGCCAGGAACAGACGATCAAGCGGAAGGTGAAGGAGTTCTTCATCGCGATCAAGCTCGGTCGTGAGAAGTCGAAGAACTACATCCTGGAGGGGTACCTGAACACCAGCTACTTCGGCCGCAACGCCTACGGCATCCAGGCCGCCGCGCAGGCCTATTACGGCAAGGACGTCGGCAAACTCACCACGGCCGAGGGTGCTTACCTCGCCACCCTCCTCAACTCCCCCAGCGCCTTCGACGTGATCGCCCACCCCCAGGGCCGCGGCCGCGCCACCGCCCGCTGGAACTACGTGCTCGACGGCATGGTCAAGAAGGGCTGGATGACGCCCGCCGAACGCGCCACCACCCAGTTCCCCGAGCCCGGCAAGATCCGCCCGGCCGCCGGCCTCTCCGGGCAGCGCGGCTACCTCGTCGAGGCCATCAAGGACTACATCGTCGACAACAAGATCCTCGACGACAAGACCCTCGCCGAGGGGGGCTACCGCATCACCACGACCATCGACAAGACCCGCCAGACCGCCATGGTCGACGCCGTCAACGACAAGATGGTCAGCAAGCTCGAACCGGACAAGCGCAAGGCGGACCGCTTCGTGCGCACCGGAGCCGTCTCCATCGACCCGGGCACCGGCAAGGTCGTCGCCCTGTACGGGGGCATCGACTACACCAAGCAGTACGTCAACAACGCCACCCGGCACGACTACCAAGTGGCCTCCACCTTCAAGCCGTTCGTCTTCGCCTCCGCCGTGCAGAACGACTCCCGCACCCAGGACGGCCGCACGATCACCCCGTACACGATCTACAACGGCGACAACAAGCGGCGCGTGGTCGGCACCCGCATCCCCTACGCACCGGAGAACGAGGGGCAGGTCAGCTACGGCAACATCACCGTCAACACCGCAACCGACCTCTCCGTCAACACCGTCTTCGCCCAAATGGTCGTCGACGTCGGCACCGACAAGGTCAAGCAGACCGCCATCGCCCTCGGCATCCCCGAGAACACCCCGAACTTCGACCCGGGACCGGCCATGGCCCTGGGCACGATGCAGGCCAGCGTCCTGGACATGACCCAGGCCTACGCGACCCTGGCCGACCACGGCCGCCACGTCCCGCACACCTTCGTGGAGAAGATCACCAAGGCCGGGGACACCGTCCCGCTCCCGCCGCGCGACCCGGCCCAGGCCGTCAGCCGCGAAGCCGCCGACACCACCACGTCCATGCTGGTCAGCGTCGTGGACAACGGCACCGGTACGGCCGCCCTGGCCGCCGGCCACCCGGCCGCCGGCAAGACGGGGACCGGCGAACTGGACCGCTCGGCCTGGTTCGCGGCGTACACCCCGAACCTGGTCACGGTCGTCTCGATGATGGGCCAGGACCCGGACACCGGCTCCCTGGAATCCCTCTACGGGGCCCTGGGCGAGGCCCGTATCGGCGGCGGCGGCTACCCGGCCCGGATCTGGGCCCAGTACACGAAGACGGCCCTGGCCGACAGCGACCCCGTCGACTTCGACCTGGAGCTCATGCCGGGCGCGAACCGGCCCCCGCCGCCCCCGCCCGTGGACCCGAACCCGAGCCAGTCCCAGGAGGAGACCCCGGGAGACCGCCCCTCGGGCCGGCCGAGCCGCCCGACACGGAGCCCGTCGACGGGCGGACAGACGAACGGCGGCCGGACGGACGGCGGCCAGACCACCGGAGGCCGGACGGACGGCGGTCAGACCACCGGAGGCCGGACCGACGGCGGTCAAACCACCGGAGGTCAGACGACCGGCGGCCAGACCACCGGCGGCCAGACCGACGGAGGCCAGACGAACGGAGCCACGAACGGAGCCACGACGGGCACCCAGGGCGGCACCACCGAAGGCCTGCGCCCACCGGCGGACCTACTGGAATAGCCCCTTGAAAGGGTGAATCGGCGGCTCAGTGACCGGAGGTCGCCTTCAGCCCCACGACGGCGACCAGCAGCAGGCAGATGAAGAAGATCCGGGCGGCGGTGACGGGCTCACCCAGCACCACCATGCCGAGCACCGCCGCCCCGGCCGCGCCGATACCGACCCATACGCCGTAGGCCGTACCGATCGGCAGGGTCTTGGCGGCGTACGACAGCAGCACCATGCTCGCCACGATGCCGGCACCCGTGAACACGCTCGGCCACAGCCGCGTGAACCCTTCGGTGAACTTCATGCCGATCGACCAGCCGACTTCGAGCAGACCGGCGAGAAGAAGCAGGATCCAGGCCATGACAGGCACCTCCGGGACGAGAGCGGAACGGGGTGCGTCGTCTTGTCATGCAGCCATCGGCAACAGCGCGACAGCCACCCGGTACGGCGCGTCTCGTCGGGGGTTCCTTCCTACCGTAGCAAAACCCGACGAAAAGGGCCGGTGACGATGGTCACCGGCCCTCATCCAGCTCTGCGCGGGGGCTACAGGTACAGCCCCGTGGAGTCTTCCGACCCCTCCAGCCGCTCGGCAGCCACGGCGTGCAGGTCGCGCTCCCGCATCAGCAGGTACGTCGCCCCGCGCACCTCCACCTCGGCCCGTTCCTCGGGGTCGTAGAGCACCCGGTCCCCCGGCTCGACCGTCCGTACGTTCTGCCCGACCGCGACCACCTCGGCCCAGGCCAGCCGCTTGCCCACCGCGGCCGTCGCCGGGATCAGGATGCCGCCGCCCGAGCGGCGCTCGCCCTCCGGCGAATCGGACTTCACGAGCACGCGGTCGTGGAGCATGCGGATGGGCAGCTTGTCGTGGGTGGTGGTGTTCTCGCTCACGGGGCGAACCTACCCGCCCGCACCCGCCCCGCACCTCGCAGGGTCATCAGCGCTTGCGTCGCGCCGACATCACCAGCAGGCCCACGACGCCCACCGCGAGCAGCGCGACCGGCACGATCCGCTCGACGCGCGGGGCGCCGTCCTCGTGCCGCAGTCCGTCACTGGCATCGGTGACGAGGCGGTTCACCGTCGCCACCGCGCGGCCGACGACGTGGTCGATGTTGCCGACCACCTTCGCCTTGGCGTCCCCGACGATCGTCTTGGGGTGCAGGCGCACCCCGATCTCGTCGAGCGCCTCGGCGAGCTGCTCGCGGCGGCGGACGATGTCCGCCTCGATCTGTGCGGGGGTCCTGGCTTCCGGCACCGCGCTGCCTCCGTCGTCGTGGTCGGTCCCATGGCGGGCGTAGCCCACCATGAACAGTCAGTCAGCAGCTTAGTCTCGACACCGTACCGATCCCCTCTTGAGGAGACTGTTGAGCATGAGCGAGCGACTTGAGCCGGGCGACATCGCCCCCGCCTTCACCCTGCCCGACGCGGACGGCAACGAGATCTCGCTCGCCGACCACAAGGGCCGCAAGGTCATCGTCTACTTCTACCCGGCCGCGCTGACGCCCGGCTGCACGAAGCAGGCCTGCGACTTCACGGACAACCTCGCGGTCCTGGCCACCGCCGGCTACGACGTCATCGGCGTCTCCCCCGACAAGCCGGAGAAGCTGGCGAAGTTCCGCGAGCAGGAGCACCTGAAGGTCACCCTGGTCGGCGACCCCTCGAAGGAGGTCCTGACGGCGTACGGGGCCTTCGGCGAGAAGAAGCTCTACGGCAAGACCGTCACCGGCGTCATCCGCTCCACGGTGATCGTCGACGAGGAGGGCAAGGTCGAACGCGCCCTCTACAACGTCAAGGCCACGGGCCACGTAGCCAAGATCATCAAGGACCTGGGCATCTGACCCCTGCCCCTGCACCTTACACAGCGGCCCGCACCCACCCGGTGCGGGCCGTTCTGCCTGTCGGACGAAACCGCCCGTAACTGTCCGACTATCGGTCCGTTACTCCGTACGAGGGCCGCACGCGCGGCCGATCCGGAGGAACCCATGACCGACCCGTACGACCGAGCCACGTTGTCAGCCGCCGTCGCCGCCTCGAAGGGTTGGGCAGACCTGATGCGGCGCCTTCATCTCAAGGAGAGCGGCGGGCAGCGCCGTGTGCTCCAGGAGAAGGCCGCCCTCTTCGGGATCGACAGCAGTCACTTCGCGAAGCGCAGCCCGTGGCGCAAGTACCCGGACGAGGCCATAGCGGCGGCCGCCGCGTCATCGAGCACGCTGCGCGAGGTGGCCCTCAAGCTCGGCATACGCCCTGCCACCGGTGCCCTGTCGCACATCGTCCGGCGAATGACCGCAGCGGGCATCGACACGAGCCACTTCCCGGGCATGGGACGTGAGGCGATCGAGCTGCCGTTCACCTCGGCAGAGCTTGCCGAAGCGGCAGCCTGCGCCGACAGCATCCGCGGCACGGCTCGCGCACTGGGCATGGCCGACGACAGCCGGTCCCGATCCACCCTCGCGCAGATGCTCCGGACCTACGGCATCGACACCGGACACTTCCGCAATTCCCGGCTGACCATCCCCGAGGAACTCCTGCGCTCCGCCACGCCGAAGGCGAACAGCTACGCGGACCTCATGCGCGCCCTCGGCCTAGAGGTCAACGACGTCAATCACCGCAGGGTGCGCCGACGCGTCACCCAACTCGGTCTCGACGTCGAGCACTTCAAGCGGCGCCCCTGGGCATCCGGCGCATCGGCGACACCGAAGGCCGTCGCACCCGACACCCTCATCGTCCTCCCCGAGGGGTCCGCCCGACCCACCCGACCCCGGCTCCACCGCGCGCTCCAGGAGGTCGGAGTTGCATGCGCCTGCGCGCACTGCGGGAACCCCGGCGAATGGATGGGCCGGCCGATCACACTCCACATCGACCACATCAATGGCGACTGGCTCGACAACCGGCGCGAAAACCTCCGCTACCTGTGCCCCAACTGCCATGCACTGACCGACACCTGGTGCCGCGGAGGACGCAGAGGTCGCGGCCGTATTGGTGTCGCCTCTCGGAGCCGGGCAGTCGTACACTAGCCGCAGCCGGCCAAGCCTAATGTCCGAATTGACCGGTTAGTCGCGGTCGTGGTGGAATTGGCCTACACGCAACTTTTAGGTAGTTGTGGGAGAAATCCCTTGAGGGTTCGAGTCCCTCCGACCGCACCTACACGAAGGCCCCCTACGCAGTTGCGTAGGGGGCCTTCGGCGTGTGCCGGGGCGGCTCAGCCCAGCAGCTCCCGCACCGCCGGGACCAGGGCGCGGAAGGCCTGGCCTCGGTGGGAGATGGCGTTCTTTTCTGCCGGGGTGAGTTCCGCGCAGGTGCGGGACTCGCCGAGGGGCTGGAGGATCGGGTCGTAGCCGAAGCCGCCCGTGCCCGACGGGGTGTGGCGCAGGGTGCCCAGGAGGCGGCCTTCGACCACGCGTTCCGTGCCGTCCGGGAGGGCGAGGGCGGCCGCGCAGAAGAAGTGGGCGCCGCGGTGGGCGTCGTCGATGTCGCCGAGTTGGGACAGCAGGAGCGCCAGGTTCGCCGCGTCGTCGCCGTGGGTGCCGGCCCAGCGGGCCGAGAAGATGCCCGGAGCGCCGTTCAGGACGTCCACGCAGAGGCCCGAGTCGTCCGCGACCGCGGGGAGGCCCGTCGCCTGGGCCAGGGCGTGGGCCTTGAGGAGGGCGTTCTCGGCGAAGGTGACGCCGGTCTCCTTGACGTCCGGGATCTCCGGGTACGCGTCCGCGCCGACCAGCTCGTGCGGCAGGCCGGCGGCGGACAGGATGGCGCGGAGTTCGGTGACCTTGCCCGCGTTGCGCGTGGCGAGGATCAGGCGGCTCGGGGAGCTGGGCGGGGGCGTCGTCATGGCGCCATTATCCCGGGCCGCCCCGGGGGCTCGGAGCCGGATCAGCCCGGGGTGCAGACCTTCGAGATCTCCTTCGCCGCGTCGGCGACCGGGGTGACGTCGGGGGTCGTGGTGCCGCTCTCGATGGAGGTGCGGACGTTCTGGACGGCCGTGTTCATCGAGGAAATGGCCTTGCTCAGGTCGGCGTTGTCCGTCTGGTCGCCGACCTTCTTGAGGTTGGCCTCGATCGCGTTGAGCGCGTTCTGGGCGTCCTGCGGGCTGTTGCCGGCCTGCGAGACCGCCTGCTGGAGGTCGTTCGCGCCGTCCGTGATGGCGACCGCCGTGCTCGCGCAGTCCATCGCGGTCGAGATCGCGTCGCAGGAGGTGATCGCGGGTATGGCGAGCGCTGCCGTCAGGGCGACGGCTGCCAGGCGGTACTTCGGCTTCACTTCGGCCCCCAGGAGAATGCAACAGATGCAGGTACGTGGACGTGGACGGGTGCACGGCTTCGACGCCGTGCACCCGTATGCCAAGAGACGCGCGGACGGGCCGCGCGGTTGCCACCCGTGTCAGAGGGTGAGTTCCAGCGCGCTCAGCTGCAGGGCCTCCAGGTCGGCGCAGCCGCCGGCGGCCAGGTCGAGGAGGGCGTTGAGCTCCTTGCGGTCGAAGGGCTCGCCCTCGGCGGTGCCCTGGACCTCGACGAAGCGGCCGTCGCCGGTGCAGACCACGTTCATGTCGGTCTCGGCGCGCACGTCCTCCTCGTAGCAGAGGTCGAGGAGCGGGACGCCGTCGACGATGCCCACGCTGACGGCGGCGACGGTGCCGGTGAGGGGCTTGCGGCCGGCCTTGATGAGCTTCTTGCCCTGGCCCCAGGAGATGGCGTCGGCCAGGGCCACGTAGGCGCCGGTGATGGCGGCGGTGCGGGTGCCGCCGTCGGCCTGGAGGACGTCGCAGTCCAGGACGATGGTGTTCTCGCCGAGGGCCTTGTAGTCGATGACGGCGCGCAGCGAGCGGCCGATCAGGCGGGAGATCTCGTGGGTGCGGCCGCCGATCTTGCCGCGTACGGATTCGCGGTCGCCGCGGGTGTTCGTGGCGCGGGGCAGCATCGAGTACTCGGAGGTGACCCAGCCTTCGCCGCTGCCCTTGCGCCAGCGCGGGACGCCTTCGCTGAAGGAGGCGGTGCAGAAGACCTTGGTGTCTCCGAAGGAGACGAGGACGGAGCCCTCTGCGTGCTTGCTCCATCCGCGTTCGATGGTGACCGGGCGGAGCTGTTCGGGCGTACGGCCGTCGATGCGAGACATGGCACCGAGCCTAGCCGGTGCGCGCCCCAGCCTATGTCGCTGCGAGAAGACCCCGTCCGGGTGCGTCCGGTCGGGGTCCTGTCGTACGTACGGGTGCGCCCGGGGGCGCGGGTGAGCCGGTGGGCTCAGCTCACATCATGTCTTCGATGTCGGCGGCGATCGGGTCGGCGTCGGTGCCGATGACGACCTGGATCGCGGTGCCCATCTTGACGACGCCGTGGGCGCCGGCGGCCTTCAGTGCGACCTCGTCGACCAGGCTGGGGTCCTTGACCTCGGTGCGCAGGCGGGTGATGCAGCCCTCGACCTCTTCGATGTTGTCGATGCCGCCGAGCCCGGCGACGATCTTCTCAGCCTTGGTGGCCATGTGTTTCTCCCTGAGTTCTACGAAGAACGAGTCCGACTGACATCCGGCGGCCGGCGTCTGCACGCCCGTCGCCCGACCGACCAACCAAGATGGTCCGCTTCGTCACGGTAACCCACGATTGGCCCAGCTACGCGGGCACATGCCCGGTCTCTGCCGAATGATGATGATCAGCACCAACCTGCCCTCAGGGCGGGTGAAATGCGACCGCAACACAAGTGGTCTACACCAGTGTGCCGCAAGTGTCGCGACTGCCAAAAACGGGCCGGTCAGGGAGGACGCGGATGAGCGCGAGCAGCGCCGCAGCAGTGCCACAGCAGAAGTGGTGGAACGGCTTGTTCCAAGGGCTGCAGAAGATGGGGCGGAGCCTCCAGCTGCCGATCGCCGTGCTGCCGGCGGCGGGCATCCTGAACCGGCTCGGCCAGGACGACGTGTTCGGCAAGGACGGCCTGGGCTGGACGGACGTCGCCAAGGTGATGGCGGCCGCGGGCGGGGCCCTGCTCAACGCGGACATCGGCCTGCCGCTGCTCTTCTGCATCGGCGTCGCGATCGGCCTGGCCAAGAAGGCGGACGGCTCGACCGCCCTCGCCGCGGTGGTCGGCTTCCTCGTCTACCGGGCCGTGCTGCACGCCTTCCCCAAGTCCTGCCCGGAGGGGACCAAGGACATCAGGGGCGCCTGCCTGGGCGCGGGCGACGCCTTCGTCGAGTACACGTACCAGAACCCCGGGGTGTTCGGCGGCATCGTCATGGGCTGGCTGGCCGCCTGGTTCTGGATGCGCTACCACCGGGTCAAGCTGGTCGACTGGCTCGGCTTCTTCAACGGCCGCCGGCTGGTCCCGATCATCATGACCTTCGTGGCCATCGTGTTCGCCGTGGTGTGCCTGTGGATCTGGCCGCCGATCGGCGATGCGCTGGAGAGCTTCTCGGACTGGCTGGTGGGTCTGGGGTCGGTGGGCGCGGGCATCTTCGGTCTCGCGAACCGCGCCCTGCTGGTGATCGGCCTGCACCAGTTCCTCAACGTGCCGGTGTGGTTCCAGTTCGGCAGTTTCACCAAGCCGGACGGGCAGACGGTCCACGGTGACATCCCGATGTTCCTGGCGGGCGACCCGAACGCCGGGCAGTTCACCACCGGCTTCTTCCCGATCATGATGTTCGCGCTGCCCGCGGCGGCGCTGGCGATCACGCACTGCGCGAAGCCGGCACGGCGCAAGGAGGTCGGCGGCCTGATGCTGTCGGTCGGCCTGACCTCCTTCATCACCGGCATCACCGAGCCGCTGGAGTACTCGTTCCTCTTCCTGGCCCCGGTGCTGTACGCGGTACACGCGGTGCTGACCGGTGTGTCCATGGCGGTGACCTGGGCGTTCGGAGTGAAGGACGGCTTCACCTTCTCCGCGGGCCTGATCGACTACGTCATCAACTGGGGCCTGGCGACCAAGCCATGGATGATCATTCCGATCGGCCTGTGCTTCGCGGTCGTCTACTACGTCATCTTCCGGTTCGCGATCACCAAGTGGGACATCAAGACGCCCGGCCGGGAGTCCGACGAGGAGATCGAGGCGATGGAGGGGGAGAACACCAAGGCGTGAGCCCCGCCGGGACTTCCGGCCCGTGCGATCCGCGGGCCGGCAGGGGTCCGAAGCACCCCCGGTTCCCGGCGAAGGCCCCGCCAGGGCCTGCCGACAGCCCCTTGCGGGGGCCGCCGAAAGCCCTCCCGCGCGATGCCGTAAGCCCTGGCCAGAACAGCGACATACGAGACGAAGGCCTCCGGACCCACAGGGTCCGGAGGCCTTTGCCGTGTATGTACCAGTGTGTCTTCCACCACGGAATTGGTGGGTTCCTTACGCGGACCTCACCGTGCTACAACTGGTCTACACCACTGAGTGGTGTAGACCACGTAGGCCTTTCGGCCCGGGGTCCTCCCCTTTCCTGAGACGCCGCCATCCCCCCTTTTGCCATGCCCCCAGGCAGCGTCTTGTCCACTGGAGGAAGTTGATGAGTACGGCCACCGCCGCTCCCGCCAAGAAGCGGGGCTCCGGCCTGATCCAGGGTCTGCAGAAGGTCGGCCGCAGCCTTCAGCTGCCGATCGCCGTCCTGCCGGCCGCGGGTATCCTGCTGCGCCTCGGCCAGCCCGACGTCTTCGGCAAGGACGGCCTCGGCTGGGGCAAGGTCGCCACGGTGTTCGCCACCGCCGGCGACGCCGTCTTCGCCAACCTGCCGCTGCTCTTCTGCATCGGTGTCGCGATCGGCTTCGCCAAGAAGGCCGACGGCTCCACCGCCCTCGCGGCGCTGGTCGGGTTCCTGGTCTACAAGAACGTCCTCACCGCCTTCCCGGTGACCGAGGCCATCGTCAACACCACCGAGAACAAGGGTGTGGACGTCGCCGCGACGTACAACAACCCCGGCGTCCTCGGCGGCATCATCATGGGTCTGCTCGCCGCGGTCCTGTGGCAGCGCTTCCACCGCACGAAGCTGGTGGACTGGCTCGGCTTCTTCAACGGGCGCCGTCTGGTCCCGATCATCATGGCCTTCGTCGGCGTCCTCGTCGGCGTGTTCTTCGGCCTGGCCTGGGAGCCGATCGGTGAGGTCATCACCAACTTCGGCGAGTGGATGACCGGCCTCGGCTCCGTCGGTGCGGGCATCTTCGGCCTCATCAACCGCGCGCTGATCCCGATCGGCATGCACCAGTTCGTCAACGCTGTCGCATGGTTCCAGATCGGCGACTTCACCGACGCCACCGGCGCGGTCGTCCACGGTGACCTCACCCGCTTCTTCGCCGGCGACCCGGACGCGGGCATGTTCATGACCGGCTTCTTCCCGATCATGATGTTCGGCCTCCCGGCCGCCGCCCTGGCCATCGCCCACAGCGCCCGTCCGGAGCGCCGCAAGGCGGTCACCGGCATGATGGTCTCGCTCGCCCTCACCTCGTTCGTCACGGGTGTCACGGAGCCGATCGAGTTCTCCTTCATGTTCATCGCACCGGTCCTGTACGCCATCCACGCGGTCCTCACCGCCGTGTCCATGGCCGTCACCTGGGCGCTCGGGGTCCACGCCGGCTTCACCTTCTCCGCCGGCCTGATCGACCTGGGCCTCGGCTGGAACAAGGCCACTTCCCCCTGGCTGATCCTGCCGATCGGCCTGGTCTTCGCGGCGATCTACTACTTCGGCTTCCGCTTCGCGATCACCAAGTTCAACCTTCCGACGCCGGGCCGTGAGTCCGACGAGGAGCTCGCCGAGATGGAAAAGGCCGAGGCCAAGTAGGTCTTCCGCCCCACACCACGCGAAAGCCCCCGCTCTCCCGGAAGGGAGGGCGGGGGCTTTCGCGTGTCCACGAGCCCGTCGGAGCGGCCGGGCGGTCAGACCTCGTACACCGCGCCCGTGTACGCCAGCTCGACCGGGCCGTCGTAGACCGCGCGGGCGTCGGCCAGGTTGCGTTCGGCGTCCGTCCACGGCGGGATGTGGGTCAGGACGAGCCGGCCGGCGCGGCCGGCCCGGGCGAACTCGCCGGCCTCGCGGCCGTTGAGGTGGAGGTCGGGGATGTCCTCCTTGCCGTGCGTGAAGGAGGCCTCGCACAGGAACAGGTCGGTTTCCTCCGTGAGCAGGCCGAGCTCGGGGCAGACGCCGGTGTCGCCGGAGTACGTCAGCGAGCGGCCGCCGTGCTCGACGCGGATCCCGTAGGACTCGACCGGGTGGCAGACCTTCTCGGTGCGGACCTGGAACGGGCCGATCTCGAAGGTGCCCGGCTTCAGGGTCCGGAAGTCGAAGACCTCGCTCATGGAACGCTCGTCGGGGACGTCCTCGTAGGCGGTGGACAGCCGCTTCTCGGTGCCCTCGGGGCCGTAGACGGGGATGGTGCCGCAGCGGCCGCCCTCGTGGCGGTAGAAGCGGGCGACGAAGTACGCGCACATGTCGATGCAGTGATCGGCGTGCAGGTGGCTGAGGAAGATCGCGTCGAGATCGTAGAGCCCGATGTGCCGCTGGAGCTCTCCGAGGGAACCGTTGCCCATGTCGAGGAGCAGCCGGAAGCCGTCGGCCTCGACGAGATAGCTCGAACAGGCCGATTCCGCGGACGGGAACGAGCCCGAACAGCCGACGACGGTGAGCTTCATGGAGCGTGAACCTCCGTGGACGGTCCGTGGACGGAATGCGGGCCGTGCGTGGGTCGAGCGTAAGGCGCGAAACGTCCGGTCGCTCCTCCGCGGCAGGCCGTTGTGGGGCGAATCACCTGAGCTGTCACCCGGGGGAGCGACGGGGCGGACCCGGGTTGCCGTGCCGGGGGCGTCGGGCAGGGCTACGGTCGAAGTATGGACACGTCCTGGTGGCCGGCGGTCGCCGCTGTGGTGGTCGTGATCCTGCTGGTACTCCTCCCCCGGCGGGCACGGCGGCAGCGGACGGCCGCGGACCCGCCGCACGGACCCGGACCGCTGCCGCGGCCGGCGGCCGGTGAGCTGTGGTCCATGGCCGACGGGCGGCCCGTCCTGGTGCTGGGCGTACGGGGCCACCGGGCGCGGATCGCACGGATCACCGGGAAGTACGACGACCGGCGCGCCGGGGTGATCCCGCTGCCGCCGGGGGTGGTGGGCTCACGGGGCGGGTTCCTGGAGGCGGACCGGGTGCGGGAGGTGTCGGTATGGGAGTTCGCGAGGGCGCGGCTGCTGGGGACGGTGGATCCGGCGGTGTGGGACGAGGTGAAGGGGCTCGGGGGGCTCGGCGGACCCGGGTCGTCCGGGTCGTCCGGCTGAAGCGGATCTACGATCCCGCGGAGCCGGAGCTGGACGGGGTCCGGGTGCTGGTGGACCGGCTGTGGCCGCGCGGGGTGTCGAAGGAGGCGGCGGGGGTCGACGAGTGGGCGAAGGCGGTTGCCCCGTCGGGGGAGCTGCGGAAGTGGTTCCACGCGGGTGGGTCGGTGGCGGAGTTCCGGGAACGGTACGCGGTGGAGCTCCGCTCGGAGGAGGCGGTGGCGGAGCTGGCGCGGCTGCGGGGGCTGGCTGCGGGTGGTCCCGTCACGCTGCTGACTGCCGTCAAGGAGCCGGGGGCGAGTCACGCGGGGGTGCTGGCCGCGCTGTTGGCCTGACCCGTCTGGGCTGCTCGCCGGGGCGCGGCTGCGGGTGCCCGTCGGGGTGCGGCTGCGGGTGCCCGTCGGGGTGCCGCTGCGCGGGGCTGTCCCCTACCCGCCCTTCCACCGTTCCCCGGGGCTTCGCCCCGGACCCGTTGCCGCGCGCGGCGCCGTTCCCGGGGGCCAGCCCCCGGACCCCCGCTCCTCAAACGCCGGAGGGGCTGAGTCTTGCCGAGGTCGGCCCGCACGTGAACGCCGGAGGCCGGCCAAATCCAGCCCCTCCGGCGTTTGAGGAGCGGGGTCTGGGGCGGAGCCCCAGAAGGGGTCCGGGGCGCAGCCCCGGGGAACGGGCGAAGGGCGGGTAGGGGACGGCCCCGCAGGGTCGAACCAGCCGCACCCGCCCACCAGCCCCGCCACAGGCGGCCGTGGCCGCAGCCCCGACCGGGCCGCCGCCGGACGGAGTCCGGCGCAGCGCCGCGAAGCCCGCGCAGCGGTGCGAGCGACGCGTCAAAAAAGGAGGCGGGCTACGCCCAGAGTTGGCCCTGGAGGACTTCGATGGCTTCTTCCGTGGTGGCCGCGGTGTAGACGCCCGTCGAGAGGTACTTCCAGCCGCCGTCGGCGACGACGAAGACGATGTCGGCCGGCTCGCCCGCCGCCACGGCCTTGCGGCCGACGCCGATCGCCGCGTGCAGGGCCGCGCCCGTGGAGACGCCGGCGAAGATGCCCTCCTGCTGGAGGAGCTCGCGGGTGCGGGTGACGGCGTCCGCCGAGCCCACCGAGAAGCGGGTCGTCAGCACCGAGGCGTCGTACAGCTCGGGGACGAAGCCCTCGTCGAGGTTGCGCAGCCCGTAGACGAGGTCGTCGTAGCGCGGCTCGGCCGCGACGATCTTGACGCCGGGGACGTGTTCGCGCAGGTAGCGGCCCACGCCCATGAGCGTGCCCGTGGTGCCGAGGCCGGCCACGAAGTGGGTGATGGAGGGGAGGTCCGCGAGGATCTCCGGGCCGGTCGTGGCGTAGTGGGCGCCCGCGTTGTCGGGGTTTCCGTACTGGTAGAGCATCACCCAGGAGGGGTTCTGCTCGGCCAGTTCCTTCGCGACGCGGACGGCCGTGTTCGAGCCGCCCGCCGCCGGCGACGGGATGATCTCGGCTCCCCACATGGCCAGCAGGTCGCGCCGCTCCTGAGAGGTGTTCTCGGGCATGACGCACACGATGTTGTAGCCCTTGAGCTTCGCGGCCATGGCGAGGGAGATCCCCGTGTTGCCGGAGGTGGGCTCCAGGATCGTGCAGCCGGGGTACAGCCGGCCGTCCTTCTCGGCCTGCTCGACCATGTGGAGCGCGGGGCGGTCCTTGATCGAGCCGGTCGGGTTGCGGTCCTCGAGCTTCGCCCAGATGCGGACGTCGTCCGAGGGCGAGAGCCGGGGCAGGCGTACCAGCGGCGTGTTGCCGACCGCGGCCAGCGGGGAGTCGTAGCGCATTACTTCGATCCGCCGGCTACGGCCGGGAGGATGGTGACGTTGTCGCCGTCCTTGAGGGCGGTGGAGATGCCGTCGAGGAAGCGGACGTCCTCGTCGTTGAGGTAGACGTTGACGAAGCGGCGCAGCTCGCCGCCCTTGGCCTCGTCGATGATGCGCTCCTGGATGCCCTTGTGGCGGGTCTCCAGGTCGGAGAACAGCTCGGAGAGCGTCGCGCCCGCGCCCGTGACGGCCTTCTCGCCGTTGGTGTAGGTGCGGAGGATGGTGGGGATGCGGACCTCGATGGCCATGGCAGGCTCCAGTCAGGATGGTGAAGGGAAGGCGGGCGAAGCGGAGCAGGCGTGAGCCGCGCGGCCCGCGAGGGGGCCGCCGGGGCTCAGGCGGCTGTACAGATGGCGCTTGCGAGGCGGCACAGGTCGACGTGCAGCCGCGCCACAAGCAGCAGCCTGCCGGGCGTCTCGATGCTCACGTCGTGGGAAACCATGCGGTCATGTTAACGATTCCCGGTGCCTGGTTTGGAGTGTGATTCCGCATCGTGGACGGATATCTCTCACATACTGAGAAGTAGCCCCGCGCGGAGCCTCAGTAGGCCGCTACGACCTGCACTTCTTCCTCGCTGATCACGCCTTCGATGATCTTGTACGACCGGAACTGGAACTCCCCGAGGCCGTCCTCGTCCGCCGTGGAGACCAGCACGTAGTGCGCCCCGGGCTCGTTCGCGTACGTGACGTCCGTGCGCGAGGGGTAGGCCTCGGTCGCGGTGTGCGAGTGGTAGACGATGACGGGCTCTTCGTCCCGGTCGTCCAGCTCCCGGTAGAGCTTCAGCAGGTCCTTCGAGTCGAACTCGTAGAACGTGGGCGACCGGGCCGCGTTCAGCATCGGTACGAAGCGCTCCGGGCGGTCCGTGCCCGCCGGGCCGGCCACCACGCCGCAGGCCTCGTCGGGGTGGTCCTGACGGGCGTGCGCGACGATCCGGTCGTACAGGTCCTGGGTGATGGTCAGCATGAGCGACAGGATAAGCAGACGGGCCCTCCCGTACCGAGGAGTGGTACGGGAGGGCCCGAATG
Source organism: Streptomyces sp. NPDC058401 (assembly GCF_042722885.1). NCBI lineage: Bacteria > Bacillati > Actinomycetota > Actinomycetes > Kitasatosporales > Streptomycetaceae > Streptomyces > Streptomyces sp. NPDC058401. The sequence continues at coordinate 10,063 of NZ_JBHXKA010000051.1, read as the reverse complement.
GTGGACAGAGGCCTTACGGCGCCTCAGGAAACCTTGGTGAAGGCGGCGCCGCGCGGGTCGCGGGACTTCATCACCAGGTAGGAGACGCCCAGCAGCAGACCCCAGAGCGGGGCGCAGTAGAGCGAGACCCGGGCGTCCTTGTCGATGCCCATCATCACGATGACCATGCCGATGAAGGCCAGGGCGAAGTAGCTCGTGTACGGGGCTCCGGGGGCGCGGAACGGGGACGCGGGCAGGTCTCCGCGGTCGGAGGCGGCGCGGTAGCGGATCTGGCAGACCAGGATCATGATCCAGGCCCACATGCCGGAGATGGTGGCGAAGGAGACGACGTAGTCGAAGGCCTTGCCGGGGGCGACGTAGTTGATCCAGACGCCGACGAGCATGAGCGCCGCCGAGAAGGTGGTGCCGACCAGCGGGGTGCCGCTCTTGGTGAGCTTGGTGAAGAACTTCGGGCCCTGGCCGTTGAGGGCGAGGTCGCGCAGCATGCGGCCGGTGGAGTACATGCCCGAGTTGCAGGAGGACAGGGCCGCGGTCAGGACGACGAAGTTGACGATCGCGGCGCCGACGCCGAGGCCCATCTTCTCGAAGGCGGCGACGAAGGGGCTGACGCCGGGCTGGAACTCGTGCCACGGGACGACCGACAGGATCATGATGAGGGCGCCGACGTAGAAGACGGCGATGCGCCACGGCACGGTGTTGATGGCCTTGGGCAGGGTCTTCTCGGGGTCCTTGGACTCGCCGGCGGTGACGCCGACCAGTTCGACGGCGAGGAAGGCGAACATCACGATCTGCAGGGTCATCAGCGTGCCGCCGATGCCCTTGGGGAAGAAGCCGCCGTCGTTCCACAGGTTGGAGACGGTGGCGGTGTCCGCGGCGTCGGAGAAGCCGATGGTGAGGATGCCGGCGCAGATCAGGATCATGCCGACGATGGCGGTGACCTTGACCATGGAGAACCAGAACTCCAGCTCGCCGAAGAGCTTCACGGAGATCAGGTTGGCGCCGTAGAGGATGACGGTGAAGATCAGCGCGTACGCCCATTGCGGGAAGCTGTCATGGGTCCAGTACGACATGTACTGCGCCGCGGCGGTGACTTCGGTGATGCCGGTGACCACCCAGAAGAGCCAGTAGGTCCAGCCGGTCACGTACCCCCAGAAGGGGCCGAGGAACTCCCGGGCGTAGTCCGAGAAGGAGCCGGACACCGGGCGGTACATGAGGAGTTCGCCCAGGGCCCGCATGATGAAGAAGATGACCAGGCCCGCGATGGCGTAGGCCAGGATCAGGCTGGGGCCGGCCTTGGAGATGGCCTTGCCCGCACCCAGGAAGAGGCCGGTGCCGATGGCGCCGCCGATCGCGATCATCTGGATCTGGCGGGCGCCGAGTGCGCGGTGGTAGCCGTCGCCTTCGGTCGTGTCGTGCTGCTGCTCGTCGACCTGTACGGAGGTCATGTCTTGGTGCGCCTTTCTCCACGCCGACCCGCGCCACGAAGGCAGCGGATCGGGTCCTCGATCCCCCCGGATACGGATGGAGTTGCACGCCGGCGGTCAGCCGGTTCAAGCAGGCCGGGGGACATGGGTGGCGCCCCGCGGCGGTCGTGAAGATTTATCACGTGCTTACGGGTGCATGAGGGCGGAAAATGTGACGCAGGCCGCAAAAAATTCGGGACATAAGTCCTGAAACAGGTCAGGTCACCACATCGTGGTGACCTGATCGTTATCCGGATTTGAGCGTCCGCTGAGCGAACGGCGGAGCTACTTGAGCATCTCCAGAGGGTGTCGCTAGAGGGTGTCGCCCAGCGTCTCGATGAGGGTCTCCTGGAGACCGCCGAGCCAGAGGTACGCCATCACCATCGGCTTGCGCGGATCGTCGTCCGGCAGCCGGAACAGCACCGCGCTCTCGTCGTCCTCCGTGATGTCGAGGCGGGCCGCGATGGTGAGCCGCAGGTCGTTCAGGGCGCCCAGCCAGCGCAGCCGCAGCTCCCCGCCGACCTCCAGGACGGCCGCGCCATCGCCGGCCGGACCATCGCCGGCCGGGCCGTCGCCGACCGGACCGAGCCCGTCCAGGCTGCGTACGACGGCCAGCGCGTCCTCCCGCTTGCGGGTGCGCAGGTCGTTCTCGGTGAAGCGGCGGAATTCGGACGAGTGGGCCCGCAGCTCCTCCGTGTCGGCGTTCGCGGGGGTCTCGGGGCCGCCGTAGGCGTCGGGGAAGAGCCGGGCGAGGGCCGGGTCCGAGGGGGGCTCCGTCGGGCCGTCGGAGGCCGCGAACAGCGCGGCGAGGGGGTCGGCGTCCGGATCGGGCTCCGGTTCGCCGGGGCCGATGAGCTCCAGCAGCTGCACGGCCAGGGAGCGCAGGATCGAGATCTCGATCCCGTCCAGCGCGATGGCGGCCCCGCCGCCCTTCAGGGGTTCGAAGACGCCGCCCATCAGTTGCGGTCCTGGGACATCGTCGCCCAGAGGCCGTAGCCGTGCATGGCCTGCACGTCCCGTTCCATCTCCTCGCGGCTGCCGCTGGAGACGACCGCCCGACCCTTGTGGTGGACGTCCATCATCAGCTTGTTCGCCTTGTCCTTGGAATAGCCGAAGTACGCCTGGAACACGTACGTCACGTAGCTCATGAGGTTGACCGGGTCGTTGTGCACCAGGGTCACCCACGGGACGTCGGGTTCGGGGACCGCGAAGGTCTCTTCGGCCGATTCGGTGCGTTCGATCTCAATGGGAGCAACACTCACTTGTCCCATGCTGCCACTGACGGGGGCCCGTCGCACAAACGGGCCCCTACATCTCGTCACTTTGACGAGATGTGCGCTAGCATCCGTCGTATGAACCCTGCGGACCTGGGCCTGCCGGTGGACGTGCCGTCGACAGCGCTCTTCACGGACCATTACGAGCTCACGATGCTGCAGGCCGCGCTGGCCAACGGCACGGCCGACCGACGCTCGGTCTTCGAGGTGTTCACCCGGCGGCTCCCCGAGGGGCGCCGCTACGGGGTGATCGCGGGGACCGGCCGGGTGCTCGACGCGGTGGAGAACTTCCGCTTCGACGGCGCCGTACTGGAGTTCCTGCGCGAGCGGGACGTCGTCGACGCCCGCACCCTCGACTGGCTCGCCTCCTACCGCTTCTCCGGCGACATCTGGGGCTACCCGGAGGGCGAGGTCTACTTCCCGGGCTCGCCGGTCCTGCGCGTCGAGGGCAGCTTCGCCGAGTGCGTGCTGCTGGAGACCGTGATCCTGTCGATCCTCAACCACGACTCCGCGATCGCCGCGGCCGCCTCCCGGATGTCCTCGGCCGCCGGCGGCCGGCCGCTGATCGAGATGGGCGCCCGGCGCACGCACGAACTGGCCGCCGTCGCCTCGGCGCGCGCCGCGTACGTCGGCGGTTTCACCTCGACCTCGGACCTGGCGGCCGGATTCCGGTACGGGATCCCGACGGTCGGTACGAGCGCACACGCCTTCACCCTCCTGCACGACAGCGAGCGCGACGCCTTCACCGCCCAGGTCGCCTCCCTGGGCAGCTCCACCACGCTGCTGGTGGACACCTACGACGTGGCGGAGGCGGTCCGGACGGCCGTGGAGGTGGCCGGGACGGACCTGGGCGCCGTCCGGATCGACTCCGGGGACCTGCTGCTGGTCGCGCACCGGGTGCGGCAGCAGCTCGACGAGCTGGGGGCCACCGCGACGAAGATCGTGGTGACCTCGGACCTGGACGAGTACGCGATCGCCTCGCTGGCGGCCGCTCCGGTGGACGCGTACGGGGTCGGCACCCAACTGGTGACGGGCAGCGGGCACCCGACGTGCTCGATGGTCTACAAGCTGGTGGCGCGGGCCGCGTCGGCGGACGTGAAGGCCCCGCTCGTCTCGGTGGCGAAGAAGTCCTCCGGCGGCAAGACCTCCGTCGGGGGGCGCAAGTGGGCGGCCCGCCGGGTGGACGCCGAGGGGGTCGCGGAGGCGGAGGTCCTCGGGACCGGGCCGGTGCCGGCCGCGCTGGCCGACACGCAGCTCCTGGTCCAGCTGGTCAAGGCGGGCGAGGTCGTGGCCCGCGAGTCCCTGGAGACGGCCCGCGACCGCCACCGCGAGGCGCTGGCGGGGCTGCCGCTGTCCGCGAGCCAGCTCTCGCGCGGCGAGGCCGTGATCCCGACCGAGTACGCGTAGCGCCGGGGCGGGGCCGGGCCGCGAGCCCGGCGCAGCCGGGGCCCCTGGGGCTCCGCCCCGGACCCCGCGCCTCGAACGCCGGCGGGGCTGGATCCGGCGGAGCCCCCGGTTTCGGGAAGGGGCGGGGTGGGGGAAGAGCCCCCGCGGGGTCCCCGCCCACCACACATCAAGCCGAAGGGCACCGGACATGCACCGCGCACTGATCGTCGTCGACGTACAGAACGACTTCTGCGAGGGCGGCAGCCTCGCGGTCACCGGCGGAGCCGACATCGCCGCCGCCATCACCGAGCTCGTCGGCCAGGCCACCGCCGGCTACCGGCACGTGGTCGCCACCCGCGACCACCACGTCGACCCCGGGTCCCACTTCGCGCACCCGCCGGCCCAGCCGGACTACGAGACCTCCTGGCCGGTGCACTGCGTCGCCGGGACGGAGGGCGTGGGCTTCCACCCGAACTTCGCTCCCGCGGTCGCCTCGGGGGCCGTCGCGGCCGTCTTCGACAAGGGGGCGTACGAGGCCGCGTACAGCGGTTTCGAGGGCGCGGACGAGAACGGCCTCGGGCTCGCGCAGTGGCTGCGCGACCGGCAGGTCACCGAGGTCGACGTGGTCGGCATCGCCACGGACCACTGCGTCAGGGCCACCGCCCTGGACGCGGCCCGCGCGGGGTTCCGTACGCACGTGCTGCTGGACCTGACGGCCGGAGTGGCCCCGCACACCACGGCCCGTGCGCTGGCCGAGCTCCGGGACGCCGGGGTGGAGCTGAGCGGGACCCCCGTGGTCACCCCAGCAGGGCCCTGATCGGGTGCCACAGCTCCGCCGCCCGGTCGGGTGCGGAGCGCCACAGCAGGCCGTCGGGGTGGTGCAGGACGGCGGTGATCTCGTCCGGGGTGGGCGGCTCGGCGTTTCCGCGCAGGTAGACGGCGCGCAGTCCGAGGTTCCGCAGCCTGGTCAGGGCGCGGGCCCGGTTCACCGCGTGCACCAGCACGCGCACGTTTCCACCTTCGATGCCGCCTGCGAAACCACGGGCGATACCGCCCTTGACGGCACCCTCCGCGGTCGGTCTGGGCAGCGTGAGCGCGACGACCACGCTGCCGCCTGGCAATCGGACGAAACCTCCACCGGGCATGTCTTCATCTCCCCCGTCAATAAGAAACTCAGCCCACGCATCTAAACGCGATCGGCCGCCGCCCGCTAGGGGGCGACGGCCGATCATGTTTTGACCTGCGGTTTTACCGAATTACTTAACGGAGGGGCCGACCTCGACCGTCATGACGAGACCGTCGTAGGTCTCCTTCACGATCTTGATCTTGGTGTTGGTGTCAGTGGTCTTCACCGAACCGGTCGGGTTCTCGTCGTAGTAGTACTTGCCCTTGTGGTCGTCGAAGACCAGCTGGGCCGGCTTCGGCTTCAGGAAGAGCTCCGCGCCGTTCTTGTGCAGGGTGATCGCATCCGTCTTGTACGCGCTGAAGGCGGCGTCGTACGGCTGGATCTTGTTGCGCAGCAGGGTGCCGTCCGACCACTTCATCGGCTTGGCGTTGGCGTCGATCGGAAGGATCAGACCGGAGCCGGGGTGCTGGCTGGTGTTGTTGTCCTTCTGGGAGGTGTCCCACTGCCAGATCAGGAGACCGTCCTGGTAGGCGTAGTGCTCGACCCAGTTCGGCTTCGTGTTGGCGAAGCCGAAGTTGTACGGACCGACCTTGAGGGTCTTGTCGTACGAGACGTAGCGGCGGTTCTCGGCCAGGTAGTACTGGGCGTACTCCTTGGTGAAACCGGAGCCGACGCGGGAGAAGCCCTTGCCGGTCCAGCCGTTGTCGCCGTTCTCGGCACCGTCGGTGAACACCGTGGCGCCGTCCGCCGTGATGCTGAGCGCGTCGCCCGTGAAGCCCTTGCCGCCCGCGCCGCCGTCCGTCTGGTAGCGGAAGCGGAGGTCGACCTTCTTGCCCGCGTAGGCGTTCAGCGAGTAGTTCAGGTTCTTCCAGGCACCCGAGGCGCCGGTGAGCGACGGGCTGTTGGAGGCGTCGACCGGGATGGCCACGCCGTCGGCGGTGCCGGCGAGCGCGGTCCAGGTGGCGCCACCGTCGGTGGAGACCTCGGTGTACAGGAAGTCGTACTCCGCCTCGATGTCCCACCAGCCCTTGAGGGACAGGGCCGCGGAGGACTTGCCGGTCAGGTCGACCGAGCGGGTGAGGGTGTTCTTGAGGTCGTCACCCATGTTGCTCCACCACTGCGACGCGCCCTCGGCGGGAGCGACGATCTCGGTGGTGACCTTCTTCTTCGGAAGGTCGACGACGAGCGCCTGCTTGTCCTTGGTGTTGTACTCCGAGACGCCCAGCTTGTGGGTGGACTTCGTCGCGGCCTTGGCCTTGTCGTAGTTCAGCCAGCCCAGCTGGAACTTGTCCCAGGCGGTCATGTCGCCCGGGAGGTCGCCTATGGAGTCCTTGCCGTTGCCGAGCCAGGAGCCGGCCGACATCAGGGACCAGAAACCGACCGAGTTCTCGCCGCCACCGGAGGTGTCGTAGAGGTCCGGCAGGCCCAGGTCGTGGCCGTACTCGTGCGCGAAGACGCCGAGGCCGCCGTTCTCGGGCTGCATCGTGTAGTCGCCGACCCAGATGCCGGTGTTGCCGATCTGGGTGCCGCCGGCCTTGTTGTTGGCCGGGCCGCTCTTGCCGGCCTCGGTGCCGTAGGCGTACCAGCGGTGGGCCCACAGGGCGTTGGTGCCCTGCACGCCGCCGCCGGCCGACTCGTCCTCGCCCGCGTGGACGATCTGGAAGTGGTCGATGTAGCCGTCGGGCTCGTTGAAGTTGCCGTCGCCGTCGAAGTCGTAGCGGTCCCACTGGTCGTACTGGGCCAGCTGCGCCTTGATCTGGGCGTCGGTCTTCCCGGCCTTCTTCTGGGCCGCGGCCCAGGCGGTCACGCCGTCCTTGACCGTGTCCCAGACGTTGGCGCAGTTGGTCTGACCGCAGTAGTTCGAGCCGTAACGGGCCTCGTTGTACGGGATCTTGACCCAGTCGGCCACCTCGCCCTCGACCGAGTAACGGCCGGAGGAGGTCTTCTCGTAGTAGGTCTTCAGCGAGTTCTTGCCGGTGCCGGTACCGAAGTACAGGTCCTGGAAGTACGCGCGGTTGAAGTCCTTGCGCCAGGCCGTGCTGTTGTTCGTCGCGCGGTCGGGCTGGGCGATCTGGTTGTGCAGCGGGCCCGGGGTGCCGCCGTACTTGGGCACCGGCGGCTTGGGGCCGGGGCCGTCCGGGTCGAACGTGGTGGTGTTGTCCACCTGGTCGCCGAAGTCGACGAGGATCGTGAAGATCTTGTCGGTCTTCTCGCGGCCGAGCTCGACGTACTTCTTGTCGTCGAGCTTGACGACCTTCGAGGCGCCCCGCTGCTCGACGTCCTTCTTGCCGCTCAGCACCTGCTCCAGGGCAGCCTTGCGGGCCTGCTCCTGCTGCTTGCTGTACGGGCCCTCGAGGTTGTGCTTGACCTGCTCCTTGGAAGGAGCGGTCGGGTCCTGGCGGTCCGCGGCAGACACCCTCGCACCCGGGTCTGCCGTGGCCATCGTGAAAGCGGCGCCGGTGGCCGCCGTCGCTGCCAGGGTCACGCCGATTGCGGCGGCGCGCAGCGCTCGTCTTCTGGCCGAGTTGCTGGTCACTTGATGTCGTTCCCCTCCCGCGGCCGCGAAGGTGGTGCGGAACTTCTCCGTAGGAGTGGGGGGTTCCGTGCGGCGCGCGTCTCAAGTGACGACATTTGACCGGAGAGTCGCGAGAAAAGACAGACCTTGACTTGTTCCTTACAACTGCACTATGCGGTCACCGAGTTCCGCTATACGGACGTTCCGCGGCCATAGGGGATGAAGGGGACTTCCCGCCCCACCGGCCGCACCCTCCTCCCACCCCTCCCGGACCCCAGGGGTGCTCCCCGTGCGCCCCCTGTGCTCCGCTGCCTCCCCCCGCATGAGTGAGGTCGCGCTTACCGACAGTTCCGCTCGGGCATCCACCGTCGTAGAGTCACTCGTCGCCAGACCTGGTCGAGCCGACTCCCCCTCCCGCTTCGAGGACGGATATCGCCATGCCGCGTCCGACTGCCGCACAGCTCGCCTACGGGTCCGCCACCGTCATCGTGTCGACGATCGCCATGCTGCTGCTCTCGCAGACGAGCACGGGACTCGGCGTCGCGGTCATCTCCGCCGCCGCCCTCGCCCTCGGGCTCCTCGTCGCGGTCACCGTCCCGCTGCCCCGCCGGCGCGGGCGGCACGCGGCGTCCCGTACGAGGACCGCCTCCCCCGTGCCCGACACCGTCCCGCAGGACGTGCCGGCGGGCGCCCCGGCCGCCGCCCCGGCCCAGGCCCCGGTCGAACACCCAGTGCACCACTGACGCCGCCGGGCACCGCCGACGCCACCACCGCCACCACCGCTGCCGCCGCGCACAGCGCGGCGCGGGCGGCCTCCCCCGTGGGGAGACCGCCCGCGCGCCGGACCGGGTACCGCTACCGCTAGGTCGCCTGGACCACCACGGTCTTGGCCACCTTGTCGTGCAGACCCTGCTTGTAGGGCTTGTCGACCAGCATCGAGATGACGAGCGCGATCGGCCACAGGCAGAAGCAGCAGATCAGCGTCGGCAGCCAGAGCACGGCGGCACGGGAGAGGGCGGCGTTGGACTGCGGAACGCTGCCGTCGTTGAGCATCGCGACGCGCAGGCCCAACCACTTCTTGCCGAGGGTCTGGCCGTTCTTCTTGACGAACCACCAGTCGTAGCCCACGTACGCGACGATCGAGATCAGGGTCATGACCAGACCGCTGCCGCTGTAGGACTTGGTGATGACCTCGGTGACGTCCTCGCCCTCGTTCGTCTTCACCGTGTAGCGGTTGCGGTCACCGGCGAGGAGCTGGATGACGAACAGCGGGACGGCGATGATCAGCAGGTCGATGACGCGGGCGGCGAGCCGCTTGCCGAAATCGGCGAGCGGCGGCATCCCGGCGAGCGGGTCGGGCATGCCGTAGCCGCCACCACCGCCGTACGGGTCGCCGCCGCCCGGGCCTCCGTTGTACGGGGGCGGCGGAGGCGGGTAGCCCCCTCCCCCGGGCGGGGGAGGCGGCGGGTAACCCCCTCCGCCGCCGGGCGGGGGCGGCGGGAAGCCTCCGCCGGCGCCTGCGGGCGGTGAGCCGTACGGCGAACCACCCGACGGCGGAGGCGTCGGTTCCTGGGGCTTCTTGAGGAACGGGTCGTCCTCGGGCGGCGGGCCCGGCGGCGGCTGGTCGGTGCTCATGGCCCGAGTCGAACCCGCCCCGGAGCGGCCCGCAACGGGGACGCGTCCATTCGGGGGACGCGGGCGTCACGGAGGGCCCTCAGGGGCGCTACCGGGCCACGTACGTGCGTGCGGCGCGGTCGTGGAGGGTCCGGCGGCGCGAACGGTCCGCGAGGGCCCACAGGGCCCCCGGGAGGCCCAGGAGGGCGTACACGAGCCAGCGGCGCAGTGCCGCGCCGAAGCCGGGCGGGCGCAGCGTGGCGGTGGCCAGGACCCGTACGCCGAGCAGCTTCTTGCCCGGGGTGCGTCCCCAACGGGCCGTGGGCAGGGCTTCGTAGAAGACGCCGAAGAGGAGGACGGCGCCCAGGACGAGGCCCAGCGAGCCCGCGATGGTCCCGTCGAGCAGCCACACGGTGGTGGTCCGGCCGCCCGCGCGGGCGGCGTCCACCTTGGCCTGGAGGTGCGCGGTCGCCCCGGGCAGGAGGGGCAGCGCCACCCCGGTCGCGACGGCGGCGTACACGAGGGAGTCCAGCAGCCGGGCCGTCGCGCGGCGCACGAGCCCGGCGGGGCGCACGGCCCGCTCCGCCATCCGCTCGAACACCGCGCGGCCGGTCCGCTCGGGACGTGGGGCCGCGGGCACGGCGGCCCCGGCCCGCTCCGCACGGTCGGCCGCCGCTACGGGGGC